>JAYSXB010000219.1:0-22955 GCA_043717775.1 Arenimonas sp. | reverse complement strand
TTTTTGGATCATCGAACGCTAATTTCTTTGGCGTGCGAAAGAATTTTGAAACGATGATAATGTTCATCATGTTTAAACGTACTCTCAATCAGGTCCATGGCACGGTGGCTTCAAACAAGGGTCCGGTTCAGGCGCTGCAGGCAGCAAACGAATCGAACTTGATGAAACTAATCAAACGTGCCCAGCAACTGGACCAACTTGATCAAACACTGCGCCAAATTTTGCCCTCTGCATTGGCGAATCAATGTCGGCTCGCCAATATCAATCAGGAAAAACTGGTGTATTCGGTATCAAATCCGGTCTGGAAGTCCAAACTGCGCCTTTATGGCGACGCTTTAATCAGCGCGGCCGGTGCAGCCGGGTTTCAAGTCCAGGCTTTGACGATAAAAGTGACTCCCCCAGACTCAGTTCCCCTAAGTCCAACTACTGGTAAGCCGCTTACTCAGGCAGTCCGCGATTCTCTGCGCACCACCGCCCACTCCGTGGAAGACCCGCAACTGCGGGAACAACTCCTAAAACTGGCATCCTTGCCCTAAGCCAACATCGCTGTGGCCGGTCATTGTGCCGGATTACGTTAGAGCAGCCGTTAAAAAGCTGTTATTTCAATGTGATACAAGCCGCAAAGTGCAAGATTGCCATTGCAGATTGCAATGATTTACTGGGCGTGCGCAGGCTGGGCGTAGGAAATCGGGGCCGTTGCGGGGTCATCGACATAGGTGACCTCCTCCCACGTGCTCGGATCAGCCAGCATGGCGCGTAATAGCTGATTATTCAGGGCGTGGCCTGATTTATAGGCGTAAAAAGCGCCGACTAGACTATGGCCGAGCAAATACAGATCCCCGATTGCATCAAGAATCTTGTGCTTCACGAACTCGTCTTCATAACGAAGACCGTCCTCATTCAAAATACGGTAATCGTCCAGCACGATGGCGTTATCCATGCTGCCGCCAAGGGCAAGGTTACGGTCACGCAGGAATTCGATGTCTTTCATGAAGCCAAAGGTGCGCGCACGGCTGACTTCTTTTACGAACGAAGTCGTCGAGAAATCAATTTCCACGCTCGACGTCGATTTACTGAAAACAGGATGTTTGAAATCAATCGTAAAGCCGACTTTGAAGCCATCAAAAGGCTCAAAACGGGCCCATTTGTCGCCATCTTCGACCTGGATAGGTTTTACGATTTTGATAAAACGTTTCGCGACATTCTGTTCTTCAATACCGGCAGACTGCAGCAGGAATACAAAAGGACCGGCCGAGCCGTCCATAATCGGCACTTCAAAATGTGACAGATCAACATAGGCGTTATCAATACCCAGACCGGCGAAGGCCGACATCAAATGCTCAATGGTCATTACGCGCACATCGTCCTGCACCAGCGCGGTACACATACTGGTTTCACCAACCAATAAGGCATGCGCCTTGATTTCGACCGGCTTGGCAAAATCGGTACGACGGAAAATAATGCCTGAATTGGGCGCAGCCGGGCGCAGGGTCATATAAACCTTCTGGCCGCTATGCAAACCCACGCCTGTGGCGCGGATGACATTTTTTAGGGTGCGTTGCTTCATCATGTATTTAGCGCTCTAAACGGAACGGCACAAAACTCCCGCGAGGATATCACAGCTCTAACTGAACAAAAGTAAAAAAGCCCCGGTTTTTCACAGGCTTGCAACAATTATGTGTTCTAAATGTGGAACGGTTGGCATTTTAAAATGCTCGCTATCCCAATCGCCGAGCGCACTCATGCTCGAGTGAGGCTAATGTAGATAAAAGGCCGTTTTTCTCGATAGACCGCTAAAATTGCCTACCTCTGCCAAGAATTACTCTTAAACGCTTCGCCCCAGAATTTTGATTTTTACTTACCCTCTATTTTTTATAATGTGAGCTGTAAGACCTCGACGTGGCGCTGGCAGTGCTTCTTTTGAGCCCTTAGTAAGATGCCCAACACGGGCTAACATTTGTAAAGTGTATCTGGGTGCAGGAGCGCCGAAGAGTTGGTGAATAGCCGCATAAGGTGCGGCGGCTTCTGGATATTCCTGAAGTGACTGCTGGTTTGGGTGCATGGCAAGTCCCATGGCTGTGCCGCAGAGATTTACACGCACATATGCTCGGCCAGCATCAACCTGTTGATCTCGACGGCTTCCCTCGGTAATTAGCCACAAGTAGGCTGGTGTTGAAGCTGTTAAAACATCAAAATCACTTATCTGACTAGTGGTCGCTTGAGAATCCGGCGAAGGAAATTTTTCACGGTCAAACAAACCAAGCTTGGTAAGCAAGACAAGAAATGGCTTTGTAATCGAGATTCCATCGCGATGTTCGTTAATTTCTGTGCTGCCAATTCTCAACACGCGCATCGACTCCATCATGGTCGCTTTTGTGGTTAATTCAATGCGCCATGCGTCGCGTGCAATGTTTCGTATCGCAGCCAAGCGTTGCTCATCCTCGCTACCGACCACTCCAAAACTCACGGGCAATTTGCCAATGGCTGCACGAAGCAGAGCAATGTCTTAGTCAGTAATCGCTTGGCTAGGGTCATAAGCACGGCGGTCCGTTCGACGATTGAGAACCTGCCTGAATAATGGATCACGAGTTACAGCAACATCCGCTATGAGGTGGATTTTTGCGAATGTTTTACCGTCTAATTTTTCATGGGGCGCACCTTCTGGAAATAACTCACATTCTGCTCGATAACCGCATTCGGCTGCCGCCATCGTCAGTAACTCAAGAAAAGCGCCCACCCCCATTAAAATTTGTCTTCCATAAGGATCGGTAGCAGGCAGAAGACGCTGCGGATCCAGGCTTAAAATAATTTTCCCGTTGGTGCCAAGATCCGCCAGCCAAGGCTGCATAATGTGTGGATTCGGCGCAAGCAGTGCATACGATAAAATCCACCGGCGTAATTCCAAATCACTCGATGGCTTTTCCCAGGCCGCAAGGGCAGATGCTGGAACTTCAAACATGCCATGGGTAGAAATGATAGCGGCACCCGCCGCAAAAATAATGCCGCCGCTCACTATCTTGATAAATTTGCGTCGCTGCATTTATATGCCCTAAATAATATGAAGAAATAATGACTTGTATGACTTCTCAGGATTTCAAACGTCTTCTACGAATTCGACTCAATGCTTCAGGTGTAATGCCTAGGTATGAAGCAATCATGTACTGCGGAATTCGATCAGCCACTTCAGGCCGCGATAAAACGAATTGTGTGTAACGCTCATCGGGCGAATGCTTAAGAAGATTGGCCGTTCGCCGCTGGCTACCCATCATGCTTTGCTCAATCACGCGGCGACCGAAACGTTCATAGGCCTGATCAGCGTCATAGGCAGCCAAAAGCACATTGATCGGAATAATAGTGATCTCGCAAACGTCCAAGGCATCAATATTGAGCAAAGCAGGTGCGCGATTGATGACCCCGAAAACATCGGTAAAAAACATACCCTGATCAAAAAATTGGCCCGTGTGCTCAACTCCATCCACTAAATAGTAGTAGCGCAACAGCCCTGAACGAATAAAGTACAGCGCATTCACTGCTTCGCCTTCTCGCAATAAATGCTCGCCTTTCTGCAAGTGCTTTTCGCTAAGCGACGTTAAAAAATTGGACCTAGCCTTTGGCTTAGGCTGCAATGGCGAGCAAAGCCGTGATATTTCAAATTCAAGCGATGCTAAATTCATTCAATATTTCCAGTTTTTATAGGCGAAAAAATGCAAGACATCAAATCTTCTGTGCTCTCGTCCATTCAATGGTTTGCATCAGCGACAGCTCTAATGATGTTGCAATATTGCCGAATCGATTGACGAATTTCTGATCATCCACGACAAACGGCTTTTCAAACTCGTACAACATTTCAACCATTTCGCGTGCTGCTGGAATGAACAACCCGGCAACCCCTAACTGAAACGCACTTAATTTTTTAAACTTAGCATTCTGGCCCGCAAGCTTAAAAGCAAGCTCCAAAAAGGTACGTGTAGACACGGCCGATACATTCGGCACATGCCACACTTCACCTAGTGCTCTTGGATCATTACCTAACATTGCCATGGCAAGTCCAAAGTCTTCCACAAAAGTATAATGGTGCAGAGTATCTGGGTCACCATAAACTTCTGCCTGCTTGCCTGTAATCACTGCCTGGAACACGCGAGATCCTACGGTAGATCCCTCTACGAATGGTCCAAAAAAATCTGAGCCTCGCGCTACCGCAATCTTCACTTTTCCAGAACGATGCGACTCCATCAAATTATCGTGCATCAAGGCACGGACGCGGCCTTTTCGCGTAGTAGGCTGAAGCGGTAATTCTTCCGTCATGATTTGATTGACTGGCCCATAGCCATAAAGATTTTCGGCCACGACAAGACGTGCACCAATATCAGAAGCAAGCTTTATAACAGCTGCTTGCAAGGCAGGAAATTCTTCTTGCCAACGGTGATAAGGTGGCTGAGCACAAAAATAAATTGCCTCTACGCCTTCAAAACGTTGAGACCCCATGTTCGAGGAAGAAATATCCGCTGCCATCAACGTGATGTTTTGAGGAGCGTTTTTAAGGCGCCCACTACGATTCGTCAAAATAACCGAATGCCCCATTCTCTGAAGCGCAATAGCCGTAGCGCGTCCGAGAGGGCCTGCACCAATGACCAGATGTGCACCGATGGTATTAAGTGTTTTTATCATTCGGGTTCCTTCATGCACATTGTGTAAAGTGTCAATCCACTATCAAAATGAATAACCAATACCAAGACCAAACGTTGACTGATTTGCTGACCCTTCCCGATCAACGATTGGGCTATCGGAGGCATCACCTTGCAATTGTGAATAACGTGCGAAACCATTGATCGACCAGCGCTTGGTCATGGAGTAGCTTGCATTGACAGAGACACTAATATCTTTCAGTCCACCCTCTGCTTTAAAAACACTCAACCCACTTGCCGCTGCACCGGCCGGCGTTACGGAAAAATAGGTATCGGCATAATCGTCACTCACGATAGACGCTGAAACTTCACCGCCAATACGCCACTTATCGTTCACGGGCGCTGAATAAGCAGCGCTAATACCCGCTTGCCATGAGTCATAGACATCATTGGTGTCCTCCAACACATTCGCGCTAAGGCTAAATTCGCCGCCCTCCATACCGATGTCACGCCAGATTCTTGCACCAAACACACCGACGTTCACCGCATCGTCAAGCTCGACAAGACGCGCCACACGCAAACTATCAACCTCTTTGTCACGACCTAAGGTCGCCGATAGCATAGGACCAAACTCCCATGAATCGCTGTTCAAAATATTTGCCTTAACTGACAGGCCTTGCAATTCTACGTAGCGATAGCCCCATTGCGCACGCCCTGCAATAAATGGAATCGTTTCTTGATAATCTGCACCTTCATACTCCGGTGTAGAGCCAGCACCCACCGATAAATAGCCATGCAGGCTGCTATCGTTCGCATCTTGTGCATGTACAGATGCTGTTGCAAGGCCAAGGCTTACAATAATGACAGACAGAGTGAGTATCTTAAATTGATTGAGCATGATGAATTTCCTTTTTATGTTGATAGATGTTGATTGTTGTTTATTGAAAATTTGAAACTAGATGTCGCTTCAGCACTGCATACTCGATATCAAATGCAAGCTACAAATGGATTTGATTTGGCTTGCTTAGTGCCCAAAGACCAATACCGAACAAGGCAATATTCCAAGCAACACCGCTAATGGTGAGAACAGCGCCAAGGTCTATTCCGAAGCCGGCAGGAATGGTGGCAAACAGGGACAAGCCGACTAGAAATGCAAAGACACCTAACCACTTTGCAGCGACTCCACCTGCCCTAAATACGGTGCTGGCAATTAACAGGGTCCATACACCCGTAGCAAAACCCACACCCATCACTTCGCCAATACCACCGGCGTAAGCGTTGAACGCGGCAAATATCTGTTCGATTGAGGCCTTATCGGAATCTGGCGCTACATAAGCCTGAGCCAAACTTGGCATTACAAATAACCAGCGCCCAATGCCAATCGTCTTCGCCATAGCGGCGAATGTGGCAAGCGCCATGGTTAAATTAGCGCGTGAGCCACTGAGGCCGAACCGTGCATTGAAAGCAGCTGTTGCAGGAATCATCAACAGCGAGACCATCAAATAGCAGCAGTAACCGATCATCACTGCGTCAGCATTTGCAAGCATTCGTGGAAGTGCGACAGAAGCGGGATCATCAAGACTCATGGGCCAATTGATCGCGCCCGAAAGAATCAAATACGCTGTGCCCATCAATACAAATTGCAGCGTAAATATAAGCGCGGTAAAAATACCTGCGTTACGTGTTTGCGGGTACGAGATCATCTGCGGGTCCTTAGCTTTACCCCTGATTGGGCTAAAACTAATTTACCTGCAGCCTGTTACCCAACGCATTGATCATGGTTAAGATTAAACATAAAAATAAGTAAGAGGTTAGAGCCAAAAAAACCCACCAATCGGTGGGTTTGAAATGTAACAAGTCAATAGGGTGAACAAGGCTAGCAGCATCGTCCTTGATACTGTTTCTTTGCAAACATCTCGCAAGTCGGGCCGTGGCCCGACCTACACTCAATCCGCTTGGCGACGCAGGAAAGCCGGAATATCCAGATAACTGTGATCGGTCGGCAAATCGCTTAATGCTGTTTGTGGTTGTGTTTCACTTACACGGCTGCTCGCGCGCAAACCTAAATTATTGCCTGCATGCGAGTAATCGGCATTGGCCATGCTGTCGTAATCGGGCAACCCGGTGGTGGCGTTACGAACCAATTTTACTGGATTGCGCACTGGCTCTTTGCTGCCAAATTCAACGCGATCTGGACGCACAGCAGCACGTGACACACCACGATTCAAACCGGTAGCGACCACCGTTACGCGAACTTCGTCTTTCATGTCAGGATCGAGCACGGTGCCGACAACGACGGTAGCATCTTCGGAAGCGAACTCTTCGATAATGCGACCGACTTCATCAAACTCGCGCATGGTGAAATCCGGACCTGCGGTGATGTTGACCAGCACGCCGTTTGCACCCGCCAGGTTAACTTCATCGAGTAATGGATTGCTGATCGCGGCTTCGGCGGCGGCTTGTGCACGATCATCGCCACGGGCGGTACCGCTGCCCATCATGGCAAGACCCATTTCGCTCATCACGGTACGCACGTCGGCAAAATCGACGTTGATTAAACCCGGACGTACGATTAAATCGGCAATACCTTGCACGGCACCCAGCAATACGTCATTGGCGGCGCGGAAGGCTTGCATCATGGTGGCGTCACGTCCTAATACCGTGATCAATTTTTCATTGGGGATGGTGATCAAGGAATCACAATGCAGTGCTAATTCTTCAATACCTTTTAAGGCTACTTGCATACGACGACGGCCTTCAAACGGGAATGGCTTGGTGATAACGGCCACCGTTAAAATGCCCATTTCTTTTGCCAGCTGTGCCACTACCGGCGCAGCGCCAGTACCCGTTCCGCCACCCATGCCGGCGGTGATAAAGACCATGTCAGCACCGGTTAATGCTTCAACAATGCGCTCACGATCTTCCAAAGCAGCCTGACGGCCAACTTCCGGATTCGCGCCTGCGCCCAAACCTTTGGTGACATTGCCGCCGAGTTGCAATTGAAATTTTGCACCGACATTTTTAATCGCTTGCGAGTCGGTATTTGCCGTGATGAATTCAACACCATCGACACCGGCATTCACCATGTGCGCGACTGCATTGCCACCGCCGCCGCCCACACCAATCACCTTAATGACTGCGTTCGGTGCCAATTTTTCTACTAATTCAAAATGTGCCATGTTCAGATCCTCCGTGATTTAAATGAATATTCTTTTTATAGGTGTTGCGACTACTAAAACTCTCCGCGATACCAGGTGCGAAGTTTTGAAAAAAGGGTTCCTGCCTTACTACTGGATAAAGACGGCCGACGCGGATTTTCACTGGCACTACCCCAGAGTAATAAACCCACTCCGGTGGCATGCACCGGATTGCCGACCACTTCACCCAAGCCTTTAATATTTTGTGGAATACCAACACGTACCGGCATATGCAGCATTTCTTCGGCGAGCTCTACCACGCCTTCCATGCGTGATGAGCCGCCAGTCAGCACTAAACCGGCACGCACCAATTCTTCAAAACCGGAGCGGCGTAATTCAGCCTGTACCATTTCAAAAATTTCTTCGTAACGGTTTTGTACCGCTTCAGCCAAGGCCTGACGTGCCAGACGCCGTGGCGGACGATCACCGACACTTGGTACTTGAATACTTTCTTCAGCAGTCGCCAATTGAGCGAGCGCGCAAGCGTAGCGAACTTTAATTTGTTCGGCTTCAGGCGTCGGTGTCCGCAATAAATGTGCGATGTCATTGCTCACTTGATCACCGGCAATTGGCAGCGAGGCGGTATGCCGTATTGACCCTTGCACAAATACCGCGATGTCTGTCGTGCCTGCGCCAATATCGACCAACACCACACCCAATTCTTTTTCATCTTGCGTCAACACTGCCGTGCTCGATGCCACTGAAGACAAAATCAGATCATCGACTTGCAAACCGCAACGATTAACGCACTTGGTGATATTGGCAGCAGCCGATAATGCACCGGTAATGATGTGCGCACGAACTTCTAGGCGCACGCCCGACATGCCGACCGGATTGCGAATGCCTTCCTGCGAATTATCGACAATATATTCCTGCGGAATGGCATGCAGGATTTTTTGATCGGAGGGAATCGCGACTGCCTTGGCGGCCTGCAGCACATTATCCAGATCCTGATACGTCACTTCGCCGCTTCCCACCGGCACGATGCCGGGTGAATTGCGGCACTGTGTATGGCTACCGGAAATCGAGGCATAGACCGAACGAATTTCGCAGCCCGCCATTAATTCGGCTTCTTCAATCGCATGTTTGATTGATTGCACGGTAGATTCGATGTCGACCACCACGCCGCGTTTCATGCCGCGTGATTCGTGTGAACCAATCCCGATCACTTCCAATTCCTGGCCGTGAGCGTATTCACCCACCATGGCAGTGATTTTTGAAGTGCCGATATCCAGCGCAACAATTAATGATTTATCACCCTTGCGATTCATGTATTGCCCTGCTCTAAATTATTTTCGACTTTGACTTCACTTGCCGCTTGTTTCCAGCTCAAGGCAAAGCCATTGGTGTAACGAAGGTCAGCACGTACCAACTGACGGTTGAGTTCATCATTTTTTATTTGTGGCATCAGTCGTGCAAAACGCGCCAAGCGTTGCTGTGGTTCACCGCGACCGACTTCAATTTCGAGTCCGTCACTCAGCGTTAAACTCCAGCTGCCGCGGGCACTCATGCGAATACTGTGAACCTGCAAACCCATACCTAAAAACAAAGGTTTGGCATAGCTATAAAAAGACATCATGTCGCTGGCATTGGCATCGGGTCCAACGAATAAGGGAAGCTTGAATTTTGCATTTTTCGGTATTGCAAAAATTTCGCCGTTCTCTGCTAATAATTTCTTTTCACCCCAGCGCGCGAGTGGCTTGTATTCGGCTACCGTTACTTCAAGACGATCGGGCCAGCGCTTGCGAACATCGACTTGCTTTACCCAGGGCAGGACCGCAATATTTTGCCGGACCTGTTCAAGATTCACCGCAAAATAGCCGTTGTTGACGTTAGGCAAAACGGTTTCGCGCACCTGCTGATCGCTGACCAGATTAAATTCGCCCGATACCCGCAAATGCCGCATCGGCCAACGCTCACCACCAATCCAGCCATTCAATACCGCAGCCACAGGCAAGACCACCAGCGCAATCGCTAGTGTCCAGGCAGTGAGGCGGAACAGGGCTTTCATCATGCGAAGCTCGACTCCAGGATGCGCCAGCACAGGCTTTCAAAATCGATATCGAATGCTTTGGCAGACTTTGGCATTAGCGAATGGCTAGTCATGCCAGGTGCGGTGTTGGCTTCCAGCAAAAAAATGCCGCCGTTTTTATCACGCATGAAATCAATTCGCGCCCAACCACGGCAGCCGACACCGGCGAAGGCTTTTTCGGCAAGCGCTTGCACTACTTTTTCTTCGGCTTCGGGCAGACCGGGACAAATATATTGGGTTTCATCTGAAATATATTTCGAGTGGTAATCGTAATACTCGCCGGCCGGCACAATATGGATACTCGCCAAGGCTTTTCCTTCGAGCACGCCGATCGTGTATTCGCCACCTTCAATCAATTGTTCCATCAGCATTTCGCCGGGATATTTGGCTGCCAATTCAACAGCGGCATCGAGATCGGCATCATTGAACACGCGACTCACGCCAACGCTGGAGCCTTCACAAGATGGCTTGATAATTACCGGCAAACCTAATGAACGCGCAGCGGCATGCACATCATCGCCAACGCTCAATCTTGCATAACGTGGGGTTGGCAGACCCAAGCTTAACCAGACTTGTTTGGTGCGAATTTTATCCATGCTAAGAGCCGAGCCCAACACATCGGAACCGGTGTAAGGCATATTCATGGCTTCGCACAAACCTTGCAGAATGCCATCTTCACCCCCGCCCTTGGTGCCATGCAGAATATTGAAAACGCGATCGAATTTTTTCTGATGCAATGCCTCTACCAGCGCCGGAATACCATCAACCGCTTTTGCATCAACACCACGCGCAAGCAAGGCTTCAAGCACATTGGCGCCCGAATTCAAACTCACTTCACGCTCGGAACTGGTACCGCCCATCAAGACGGCAACACGACCAAATTCTTTTGCACCACTCACTCGTTTCATGCAGATGCGGCTCCTTCAAAACCTTTGTTGCCGATATCACTCGCGACCGCACCGATATCACCGGCGCCCATCATCAAAAGTAAATCACCCTCGTGCAAAATATCCGGTAGTACCGTTGCTAATTCACGTGCGCTATTGACGACTACCGGATCAATACGACCGCGCGCGCGAATGGCACGTGCGAGTGATTTGGCATCGGCGCCATTAATCGGCGCTTCGCCGGCGGCATACACTTCGGTCAAGACGACGGCATCGCAAGTGGAAAGTACGCTGACGAAATCATCGAACAAATCACGCGTACGGCTGTAGCGATGCGGCTGGAATGCCACTACTAATCGTTTATCCGGCCAACCGCCACGGGCAGCGGCAAATACTGCTTCAAGCTCGCGTGGGTGATGACCATAATCATCCACCACCAGGGCCTTGCCATTTCCGAAATCCAGTTCGCCTTTAATATTGAAACGACGGCCGATGCCCTGAAATTTTTTCAATGCGCTGGCGATGGCTTCGGATGAAACGCCGAGCTGCCAACCCACGGCAGCGGCTGCTAATGCATTCAATACATTGTGTTGTCCCGGCAAATTCAAGGTGACTGCTTGTTCGCTACCATCGGGCAAATGCAGTTTGAACTGCATCGCTCCACCATCTTGCAACACATTGCTTGCACGCACATTCGCGTCTTCGGACAAGCCGTAACGAATGGTGTGGCGTGGTGTTTGTTTTGCCAGTTCGGCCACGAGTGGATCGTCGATACACAATATTGCTAAACCATAAAAAGGTAAGCGGTGCAGGAATTCCGCGAACGCGGCTTTCACGCGTTCAAAATCGCCACCATAATTTTCCAAATGATCGGCATCGATGTTGGTAACGACCGCGATCAAGGGATTCAAACGAAGAAAACTACCATCGCTTTCGTCGGCTTCGGCTACCAGCCATTGACTGGTACCGAGTTTTGCATTGGCGCCAGCACTGAGTAATTGGCCGCCAATGACAAAGGTCGGATCCAGCTTGCCTTCAAACAGGACGCTGGCCGTTAATGATGTTGTCGTGGTTTTTCCGTGGGTGCCTGCAATGGCAATACCGCGCTTGAAGCGCATGAGTTCTGCGAGCATCTCTGCGCGTGGCACCACCGGAATTTGCTGCGCATGCGCTTGTTGCAATTCCGGATTGTCGGCTTTGATCGCACTTGAAACCACGACGCAATCAATGTCTTCAATATTACTGGCGGCATGGCCGCGAAATACTTTTGCGCCCATGCTAACTAAGCGACGCGTTGAAGCGGATTCGTTTTGATCCGAACCGGAGACTTTATAGCCCAGCGTCAACATGACTTCGGCAATGCCGCTCATGCCAACGCCGCCAATACCGACAAAGTGAATACGCGGGAAAGCTTTCGCCAAATCACCGGTTTGCTGGAAACGATGACGCATCATGCGGCGGCCTCCGATAACACAATATCCACCACGTCTTTGGTGGCATCGGGCAATGCTGCTTTACGTGCAGCAAGTGCCAGCTGCATCAGGAATTTTCTGTCTTCGCAAAATTCGCTTAATAAATGCTGCAAATCATGCTCAAGGGTTTCGGTTTGGCGCAACCAGTCACCGGCGCCGCATTCTTTCAAATACTGGGCGTTACGAGCCTGGTGATCATCGACTGCACCGGGGAATGGAATCAAAATACTACCGACGCCGGCGGCGCATAATTCGGCAACAGTGAGTGCGCCAGCGCGGCCAATGACAATGTCAGCCCAACCATAGGCAGCGGACATATCCTGAATAAAGGCTTCAACACTGGCATTGACGCCAGCAGATTGATAAGACTGTTTGGCATCGGCCAATAATTTTTCACCGCATTGATGGCGAATTTCAAATTCGATTTTGCCCTTCAAGTTTGCAATCACTTTCGGCACTGTTGAATTAATCGCACGCGCGCCCTGACTACCACCGAGCACTAATAAACGAATTGCGCCGCTTCTGTTGGGCAAGCGTTCTTGCGGTGGCGGCATAGCTGAAATTTCTGCACGCACCGGATTACCGACCACATCATTGGGCATGTTTTTGAAACTATCCGGAAAACCGCAAAGCACTCGATCCGCTAGTTTCGCCAATACGCGATTGGTAAAACCCGGCGCGCGGTTGGCTTCGTGTACCAATAAAGGTTTACGCAAAAGCCAGGCCGCAAGACCGGCAGGGCCGGCGGCAAAGCCACCGAAACTCAAGACCGCGCGTGGCTGATGTTTGCGTACTTTTGCAATCGCCTGGAATACCGAACGCACAATAACGAATGGTGCGCTTAATAAACCCATGATTCCCTTACCGCGTAAACCGCGCACGGCAATGGTTTCAATCGCAATATTATTTTGTGGCACCAATCGTGTTTCCATGCCGCCATCGGAACCCAGCCAAATCACCGGCACATCACGCGTACGCAATTCTTTGGCAACAGCAAGGCCCGGAAAAATATGGCCGCCAGTGCCGCCAGCAAGAATCATCACCGGTGCGGAATTCATCGAAGTCATGCGCGCGAACCCCATTTCGGTTCCAAACGCTCACGTGGCGTACGCGGCAAATTCGCCGTGACAGGCAAGGTAATAGCTTTAGGTGATGTCACGTCTTCATCGTATTCAGCGCGCGGTGAAGTCATCAAGCCTTCATTACGACGTAAATTTACCGCGCGCTCGGCACAGGATAGTTCGTAGCTGATTCGCAGCAACAAACCAATCGCAACACAAGTCATCAACACACTCGAGCCGCCGGATGAAATCAAAGGCAGCGTCAAACCTTTGGTTGGCAGCACGCCCATGTTAACGCCCATCGAAATCATGCTTTGTAATGCAATCCAGATGCCAATACCGAAGGCGCAATACGCACTGAACGGACGGCTGCGGTCCAGGCAACGCATACCAATATTAAAAGCACGCCAGGTGAATGCAGCGAATAATAAAATTACCAGGCAGACACCAATGAAGCCCAACTCTTCTGCCAACACCGAAAACACGAAATCAGTGTGCGCTTCGGGCAGGTAATCCAATTTCAACACGCTACCACCCAAACCCACGCCGGAAAACTCGCCGCGACCAATCGCGATCAGTGCTTGCACAAGCTGGAAACCGCTATCGAATGGGTCCGCCCAAGGGTTACGGAATGAAGTTAGGCGCTCTACTCGATAAGGCTCGAAAATAATGGCACCAATAATAAATGGCAAACCCGCTAGTACCAGCAAACTAAGATGCTGCAAACGTGCGCCACCCAGATAAGCCATGCCCAGAGCAATGCTCAATAACAGCATCGACGAACCAAAATCTTTACCGACTAATAATAAGCACACCAGAAAAATTGAAACACCCAATGGTTTCAACAAGGCTTTCCATTGATGTCCGATTACATCTCGAAAGCGCACCAAGTAACTGGCAACCCAAACAATGAAAAGAATCTTCACTGCTTCTACCGGTTGAAAACTAAAAAAGCCCAGATTAATCCAGCGCCTTGCACCATTCACTGATTTACCGATACCGGGCAACATCACCAAGGCTAATAAAAATACGCAGAGTAATAATAAAGTGTGGCTATGAGTTTCGATGGTTTTCAAATCGGATTTCATAATGGCAAAAGCCATACCCGAGCCGACCACGAGAAAAATAATATGGCGCGTCAAGTAATGGAATTCACCCATATGATTATCGACGGCATACGGCATGGAGCTTGAAGCCACCATCACGATACCGATGCATGCCAATGCAATTGAAATTGCGACGAGCCACGGATCAAACTTTCCGTTGAGTTCGTCGAACTTCAATGCTTGCTTGGCGCGATCGTGGAATAGTGCCATATCAGCGAACCTTCAAGGTCGCAAGACTGACCAAGACCAGAATGAAAGAAATAATCCAGAAGCGCACAATCACGCGCGGCTCAGGCCAACCTTTCAATTCAAAATGATGATGAATCGGTGCCATCCGGAATACACGTTTTCCGGTGAGTTTGAAACTGGCGACCTGAATCATGACCGACAAAGTTTCGATAACAAAAATGCCACCCATCACGACCAGAATGGCTTCTTGACGCACGATCACGGCAATCGTGCCAAGCGCAGCACCCAAAGCCAAGGCACCGATATCACCCATAAAAACCATGGCGGGATAGGTGTTGAACCATAAAAAGCCGAGGCCTGCACCGGCAATAGCGGCGCAGACAATCGCCAATTCACCGGCACCTGGCACAGCGGGAATTTGTAAATATTGCGAGAACACCGCGTTGCCGGAGGCATACGCGAAAATACCCAAACCTGCAGCCACCATAACCGTTGGCATAATGGCCAAGCCATCAAGCCCATCGGTGAGATTAACGGCATTGGAAAAACCGACTATCCAGAAATACGCCAGCACGATGAATAACATTCCCATCGGAATGGCGACATTTTTCAATAAGGGTAAATACAAGGTGGTGTTGGATGCGGCATCGGCGGTATAAAAAAGTACCAATGCGGCAATTAATCCGAACAGCGATTGCAACGCATATTTATGACGTGATTTCAAACCATTGGGGTCGCGCCTCACAATCTTGATCCAGTCGTCTAACCATCCAATCAATCCAAACGCAACCATTACCGCGAGCACCACCCAAACGTAGCGATTTCGTAAATCGGCCCACAATAAAGTCGAGGCCCCCAAGCTGAGCAAAATCAACATGCCGCCCATGGTCGGTGTACCGGCTTTTACAAAATGTGTTTGCGGACCGTCGCTGCGAATGGGCTGGCCACCTTTAAGTTTTGCCAAACGCGCAATGACACTGGGACCCCACCACAATGAAAATGCCAAAGCGGTCAGTGCGCCCAAGATCGCACGCATGGTCAAGTAATCAAATAATGCAAAGAAGCGTGCAAAACCCTGTAGCCAACGCGCCAGTTCATGTAGCATGCGAAGTTCCCCCCGGAATTTCTTGTGATGAGTCTTTTTGTTTTAATTCTTTCAAGATAGCCTTCACTACTTCGTCCATGGCGCTCGATCGCGAGCCTTTCACCAAACAGCGCACGCCGACATGCAACTCATGAATCAGGGCTTCGCTCAATGCGACTTTATTGTCGAAATGGCGTGCACCGGCGCCGAATTCAGCACTGGCATTTTTAGCCAGCTCGCCCACAGTCCAGCATTTTTCGATCCCGGATTTTTTTGCCAGCGCACCGATTTCCGTATGTAGCTCTGCTGCATTATCACCCAGCTCGGCCATATTGCCCAATACCAGCCAACTGCCTTTATTATTTTGTGCCAGCGTTTGTATAGCCGCGGCCACCGAACCTGGATTGGCGTTGTAGCTGTCGTCAATCAGTACCGCTTCGTTATCGAGCACATGCGAAATTTGCCGACCTTTCACTGGCGCGGCAGCTTGCAAGCCTTGCACGATGGCATCGAAATGCGCACCTGCAGCAAGCGCTAGACCTGTCGCCGCTAATGCATTCATCACATTGTGTCGGCCAGGCAATGCAAGGGTAATCGTTTGTTTTCCGGCCGGCGTATGCAATTCAAAAACAGAATGCTCGCTATGCAGTTGGATATTAGTCGCACGAATATCGGCATCGTTTTCAATGCCATAACGAAAAATCCGGCGATGGCCAACACGTTGTGCAAAATACGGTGCGAAAGCATCGTCAGCATTAATTACGGCGACACCATCATCGGAAAGTGCTTCGTAAATTGCGCCCTTGGTTTCGGCAATGCCGAACAAACTGCCCATGCGCTCCAAATGTGCCGGGCCGATATTATTGACGACCGATACTTGTGGCGCGACGATGCTGCACAAATAGGCGATATCACCGGGTTTACCGGCACCCATTTCGTAGATGGCAAACTCTGCATCTTCCGGAGCTTCCAGCACTGCCATCGGCAAACCGATTTCATTATTGCGATTACCCGGCGTGGAATAAGTGTTGCCGCTGCGATTCAAAATTTCGGTGATTAAATTTTTAACCGAGGTTTTTCCATTACTGCCCGTCAAGGCCACCACAACGGCTTTACGGCCTTGCTGCATACCTGCCGCAAATTCGGCCAAGGCTTCTTGCGTATCGGAGCAAAGAATTTGCGGCAATGATGTTTCCACTAGGCGCGATACCAAGACCGCCGCTGCACCGACGTGTTCCGCGTTCGGTATAAAATCGTGAGCATCGAAATTCTCGCCGCGAAGTGCAACGAACAAACTGCCTTTGCTCAAATCACGGGTGTCGGTACTGACATGCGAAATGCTCAAGTCATCGCCGATCAGACGGGCTTCGCACCATTGTGCAATTTGTGAAAGCAGCACCGGCCTCATGCGTCTTCTCCCAAATGCAGACGCGCCTGCACCAGGTCATCGAACGGTGTTTTGATGCCATGCACTTCTTGATAAGTCTCGTGGCCTTTTCCTGCAATCAGGACGACATCGTCGCTGCCTGCTTGTTTAATTGCAGCGGCAATGGCTTTGGCGCGATCACGCTGAACCAGTGCACGCGACAAATGCGAAAGACCGGCTTGAATATCCTGGACAATGGCATCGCCGTTTTCAGTGCGTGGATTATCGTCGGTCACAATAAGAACATCGGCAGCGCGCTCGGCAATGGCCGCCATCACGGGGCGCTTGCCTTTATCGCGATCACCTCCGCAACCAAATACACAAATTAATTTACCCTCGGTATGCGAACGCAAATTCGCCAAGGCTTGTTCGAGTGCATCAGGCGTATGGGCATAATCGACAACCACTAAAGGTTTGCCATTCATGCCACCCACTCGACTCATACGACCACCGACTGGCGACAACTTTGGCAACACTTCGGCAATTTTTTCCAGTGACCAATCAAGCGCTAATAAACTTCCGGCAACGGCCAGCAAATTATCGACATTGAACCTTCCAAGCAATGGCGATTGCACAGCCAAAGCAAGTTCGGCACGACATAAATCAAATGAAATACCACTCGCATTCAGACGAACATTTCTGGCGTGCAGATTTGCTGCTTCATGGCCACGCGAGCTGAGCGCAATTAACGTCACATCCTCGGATAGTTTTCCAATTAATGTTTCGGAAAATACATCGTCGTAATTAATCACTGCGGCAGATAATGTTGGCCATGCGAATAATTTCGCTTTTGCTTCGCCGTAGGCTTCCATATTGCCGTGATAATCAAGATGATCTCGCGTCAGGTTGGTAAACACCGCTACATCGAATGCCACGGCATCGACACGACCTTGATCCAATGCATGCGAAGACACTTCCATTGCGACATGGCTGGCACCGGCATCGCGCATATCAGCAAGAGACGCATGCACGGTAATCACGTCTGGCGTTGTGCGTTCGCCTTCGACCAATTTCCCGTACAAACCCGCACCTAAAGTTCCAATGGTTCCCGTTGTGGTTCCACTCAAACTCAGGGCTTGTGCAATCAATTGCACGGTCGAGGTTTTACCGTTGGTGCCGGTAACGCCGAACATCTGCAAAGACTCGGAGGGCTTTGCATAAAAGCGGCTCGCGATCAAACCGCATTTTTTTCGCAAGGCTGGCACGGCAATCGTATTGTCTGTCTCAACAAAGCCATCTGGCGCGGGCGTTTCAAACAGTACTGCGGCAACACCAATGTCCTGCGCATGCTTTGTGAATTTCAAGCCATGCGTTGTTGCGCCTGCCAATGCAATAAATACATCGTCTTTTTTCAATGCGCGGCTATCGACACACATGCCTCTCACGATCGGATTTACCGACGGCAAGGCAGGAAGCTGATCCGCCAGCAATTCATGCAAAGACATACTGCGAGCCGCAGTCATGGCTGCACTCCCGGCACGACGGCATCATCAGCTGTTACTGCTTCGTCGATAGCAGCAGGAGCAAGCGCCGTAACGATTGGCGTAGCAACTAAAGTGGGCGCCACCGGTTTTTTTGGTTCATACCAGGCCGCCACATTGTCCGGCGGCACATCCATCAAACGTAGCGCGCCTTCCATCACATTATGAAATACCGGTGCCGATACCAAGCCCCCATAATAATCGTGACCCGCAGGCTCATTGATCACCACCACCATCGCAAATTTCGGGTTCGTTAATGGCACCACGCCAGCGAATAATGAAATATAGCGCTTGCTGTAACCACCGGCATTAAATTGACGCGAGGTTCCGGTTTTACCACCGACGCGATAACCGGTAATAGCTGCACGTTGCGCAGTACCGCCGACATTGGTAACCGATTCCAACATCGCCAACACTTCATTGGCAATCAGCGGGTCCATCACTTGGGTGCCAGTTTTTTGCTCTGCACTTTTGACAAAAGTGGGTGTCATCATGCGACCATGATTTGCCAAAGTAGCGTAAGCCTGTGCAATTTGCAGCGGCGTTACCGACAAGCCATAACCATAAGAGATGGTCGCCTTCTCGACCGGGCCCCAGCTCCGGGGCGGCGATAAAACACCAGAAGATTCACCCGGAAAACCGCTATTGGTCGATTGCCCATAACCAAAGCGATGCAGCACATCGTACAGATGTGCGTTGCTCATATTCGCAGCCAATTTTGCCGCACCAATATTGGAAGACATTTGCAACAAGCCCTCCAACGAAACAACGCCATGATTGGTGGTATCGCGAATCGTATACTTGTCGAGCGTCATGATGCCGGGATTAGTATCAATTCGAATATTCGGATTGACACCGTTTTCAAGCGCTGCGGCAACGGTAATCGACTTGATCACCGAACCTGGCTCAACAACATCCGTCACTGCGCGATTACGATGCAAATACGGCGATGAAGATTCACGCGAATTGGGATTGTACGAAGGTTGATTCACCATCGCCAGAATTTCGCCAGTCTTGATGTCGATCACAACCGCCGAACCGCTGCGCGCCTGCGCATTGATCAAGGCCGATTTTAATTCGCGATAGGCCAGGTATTGAATGCGACGATCAATCGAAAGCGCCAGATCTTTTCCAGGCTGTGCTTCACGAATCAAATCAATTTTTTCAACAATATGGCCGCTGCGATCACGAATGATTTTTTGTGAGCCGGGCTTGCCGGTTAGCCAGTCATTGAACGCCAGCTCCAAACCTTCCTGGCCCATATCGTCAACATTGGTAAAGCCCAAGACATGCGCCATCACTTCGCCATGCGGATAGAAACGACGAAATTCCCGGGTGGAATAAACACCGGGAATTTTTAAGGCAACCACCGCCTGGGCATCATCGGGGTTGATGTGTCGTCGCAAGTAAACAAATTCCTTGCTTGCTCGCTGGGCAATGCGTTGCTCCAGAACATCGCGCGGAATGCCCAGCGCCTTTGCCAGTTCCGACATGCGCTTGGGGGCTTGCAACAATTCTTTTGGATTTGCCCAGACCGATTCCACCGGCGTCGAAACGGCCAGCGGCTCACCATTTCTATCGACAATCATGCCGCGTGAAGTGGCAATCGGCAGTTCGCGCAAAAACCGTGCATTGCCTTGTTGTTGATAGAAATCGCGATGAATCAATTGCATCCATGCCGCGCGCACAACCAGCAATGAAGCAAATACGGCAAAGCAAGCTGCCAATATTTGCAGACGGACTCTTGGGTTATAGGCGCGAGCTTTTAATTTCATGGCCGCACCACCACAACATCGATGTTTTCCGGATAGCTCATGCCCAAACGTCCAGTCGCAATTTGTTCAATGCGATTGGTTTCCGACCAGGTCGCTTGCTCTAGTTGCAGACGCGAAAATTCGATATTGAGTTCATCGCGTTGTTTTTCCAGACGCGATAATTCGATATAAGCCTGACGATGTTTATGCCGCGAATAAACGACCATCACGCCGGAAATAACGGTAGCGAGAATCAATAGCGTAATGATGAAATGACGCGGGCTCATAACTTTTCTGCCACGCGCAATACCGCGCTGCGTGAGCGCGGGTTGGTTCTGGTTTCTTCATCGCCTGCGCGCATGGCGCCGCCAATGTCTTTCAGGCTAGGCGTGAATTCCACTTCGATCGGCATGCGGCGATTGCCCGCTGGCGCCTTGGCGTACTTGGCAATAAATTGTTTGACGATGCGATCTTCCAGCGAATGAAAACTAATCACCGCCAAACGCCCACCGACTTTTAATTTTGTATAGGCCGCTTCCAAACCCAATTCCAGATCTTCAAGTTCACGATTGATAAAAATACGAATCGCCTGAAAGCTGCGGGTGGCCGGATGGATTTTTCCATCGCCACGCCCCAATACAGAAGCGATCAAATCCGCCAATTGTGCGGTGCGTAGCAAAGGTGTTTCAACGCGACGCTCAACTAGGGTGCGAGCAATTTTTCGGCTAAGTTTTTCTTCGCCGTATTCCCACAAAACATCGGCAATTTCTTTTTCTGAAGCATGTGCAAGCCAATCAGCGGCACTTTGGCCTGAAAGATTATCCATGCGCATGTCCAGAGGGCCATCATTACGAAAACTAAAGCCACGCTCTGCCACATCCAGCTGTGGGGAAGAGACGCCGAGGTCAAACAGCACGCCATCCAGGCCCTCGGCGGTATCGCTCCAATGTGACAAGTCCGCAAACGAACCCTGATAAAAAGCGACGCGGGCGTCTTCCGCTTGTAGCTCGGCGGCGCACGCAATCGCAACAGGGTCCTTGTCCATTACCAACAATTTTCCTTCCGGCCCTAGCCGGTCTAACACTCCACGCGCATGGCCACCACGACCAAACGTGCCATCCAGATACTTGCCATCCTTGAGCACCCGCAAACCTTCCATCGCCTGCGTGAACATCACCGGAAGATGGCTTGGGCTCTGCGTCATCCCTGACACCCTAGCCATCCGTACTACAACCTCAGATCGAGCATGTCGTCGCTCAAATCATCGTCCGTAATGGACTGACGGATTTGTGCGATATGTGCCAGCTCGCTCCACAATTCAAATTTATTTCCCATCCCCAGCAACACCGCTTTTTTCTCGATACCGACTGCATTGCGATGACTGGCTGGCATCAAGATGCGGCCATTACCATCGGGCTCGACGAAAGTCGCTGCGCCAACCAATTTCAATTGCAAATTGCGATGCACGCGTTTGGCATTAGGCAAAGCATTGACTTGATCACGCACGGCTTCCCAGGCTTTTTCGGGATAAAGCCACAAACAACCACTTTCATAAGGGTTATAGGTAATGACCAGGCGGTTTCCGGCACACGCAACAAGGTCACGAAAAGCGGTTGGAATCGCTAATCTGCCCTTGTCGTCTAGCGTGATGGCGGTTTCGCCTTGAAACATTTCCACAATTCCCCACGAAATTCATCGTTTTTCCACGTCCGCCCACGTTATGCTTGTGAAGAAAGTGTGTCAAGCAAAAATTCCAATGAATTTGTCTAGCAGAATCAATATGTTGCGCCACTGTTCAGACAATGGTTTAACTAGCGTTTGGTAAGCCTTGTTTTTACAGAAAAAGTGCTGAATTAAGACTGGAAAGTGTGCGCTGCTAAACAGCGCTCAAAACCGTGGTCGTAAGGTGCATCTGAACGATAAATTTCAAAGCCTGCGCTGAAAAAAGCCACTTTTGAGGGCTAAGCTGTGGCTTGCGCAAGAAATCAGATAAAAATCGGCGAACTCGGCGTCCTATGCGACAATGCGCACGGCGGAGTCGGTCAAGACAACCGCGTCACGGCTCGACCGTGCCGAGGAAAGTCCGGGCTCCATAGAGCAAAGTGCCAGGTAACGCCTGGGCGACGTAAGTCGACGGCTAGTGCAACAGAAAATATACCGCCGAACGGTGCCGCCCCAGCAATGAGGCGAACATGCGTGGTAAGGGCGAACCGGTGGAGTAAGAGCCCACCGCCTGCGGGGCTAACGCCGCAGGGCACGGTAAACCCCACTTGGAGCAAGGCCAAATAGGTGTGCTATGAATTGGCTCGATTCGCACACGGGTGCGCTGCTTGAGCTTTGCAGTGATGCAAAGCCTAGAGGAATGGTTGTCGCCCGCAAGGGAAACAGAACCCGGCTTAATGATCGACTCCGCCACTTTTTTAACGCTCGCAGGAGCGAGCTCTACTGGCGATAGGCTGCATCGCAGATTTGTTCGCGAGCAGAGCTCGCTCCTACAATGAGGTGTCTGTAAATTTAGCCTGTAGCCCGGGTCGCGCTCCACCGACCCGGGAATGAACGCAGAATCGAATAAAAATACTTTTCTAGATTTTTTTGATTAAGCGGGTTGGTATTGATCGCGCGTGGAGCCCCGGGTCGGTGG
>JAYSXB010000218.1:0-3528 GCA_043717775.1 Arenimonas sp. | reverse complement strand
TCAGACTGAATAGGTGTTCATCAAAAGCTTCGCGAGCCTTGAATTCACTGGGTTTAATGGCTGTGAAATGAATTCCCTTTTGCTTCGCAAAAGCAATGGCACCGCAGCCTGGTTTGTCGGAAAACACGCCAATAATCTTTGATTGCAGACGACCGTTTTCACATGCGGCATAAATTGCTTGCAGGTTACTACCGCGGCCGGAAGCGAGGACCGCGATGCGCAAGCTATGAGAAGTATCTGGTATTGGATTCATTCGATGTAATACATTTAAAAATCGCTTTTTCAGGTGCCAGCTTTTCGATTTTCACTATGCTCAAATTCCGTCACGGACTACTAAAAGTTCTTTGTG
The DNA here is from genome assembly GCA_043717775.1 of Arenimonas sp. Classification (GTDB taxonomy): domain Bacteria; phylum Pseudomonadota; class Gammaproteobacteria; order Xanthomonadales; family Xanthomonadaceae; genus Arenimonas. The sequence goes on along the minus strand of JAYSXB010000218.1, from coordinate 3,179 downwards.
GACTTTGTGAAATCTTCGTGACCTTTGTGTTTGCTCATTCTGCTAAAAACTAATCGCCAGCTCTTTTTTTCTTCTTTGCAATAAGTTCAAAGAGCTGGCTCCTGCAAAAAATCTACAGGCAGTTTTTATTCCGATATATGCGTACGTTCATCACCGCTGGCTTGCACAACCGAGCCAATGGTCCAGTGCTCAAGATCATGCGATTTCAAAGCAGCACCAATACTTTCAAGATCCGCCGCCGCAATCACAAGCACAAAACCGATGCCGCAGTTGAAGGTGCGCCACATTTCGGTATTGGGAACCTGGCCTTCGTGTTGCAACCATTGAAACACCGGCGGCAATGGCCAGTTGCTGGCTTTAATTTCAAGGCCCAAACCGTCGGGAATAACGCGAATAATATTTTCCGATAAACCACCGCCGGTAATATGCGCCATAGCGTGAATGGCATGTTCTTTCAACATGGCAAGAATGGGTTTTACATAAATGCGGGTGGGTGCCATCAAGGCGTCGATTAATTTTTCGCCGCCAATATCAAGATCGGCAGGGCGACCGGCACGATCGTAAATTTTTCTGATCAGCGAATAGCCGTTTGAATGCGGGCCGCTGCTGGCGATACCGATCAACAGATCGCCTTCGCGCACAGCCGCACCATCGAGCAGTTCAGATTTTTCTACCGCACCGACCGTAAAGCCTGCGAGATCGTATTCACCGGGTGGATACATATCGGGCATTTCGGCGGTTTCACCACCAATCAATGCACAGCCAGCGAGTTCGCAACCTTTCGCAATGCCACCAACCACCGATACCGTGGTATCGACATGCAATTTGCCGGTCGCAAAATAATCCAGAAAGAACAAAGGCTCGGCACCTTGCACTAGTACGTCGTTGACGCACATGCCGACCAAGTCGATACCAATCGTGTCATGGCGATTCACAGACTGCGCTAATTTCAGTTTAGTGCCCACACCGTCGGTGCCCGACACCAAGACCGGTTCACGGTATTTGCCAGTCAAGTTGAACAGCGCTCCGAAGCCGCCCAGGCCGCCCATCACTTCAGGCCGAAAGGTACGTTTTACCAAGGGTTTGATGCGTTCAACCACTTCATTTCCGGCATCAATATCAACACCGGCATCACGATAAGTAAGGGGAGTTTGGGCGGTCACGGGAAATAATTCGCTGGGAAAGTGCCTATTCTAACAGCGCAGTGTTGGACGCGCCCTGCCTGCTTGCGGCAACATGTAGCCATGAAAACGACCCCCTATGCCCGTATAGCCTTTATTCCCTTGATATTTGCCGCTTTTATTAGCGCGTCAGCCTTCGCACAAAGCGCAAAAGTACCTGCGAAACCTCGGCCTGTGAGCTCCACGACGGGCAAAGGCGTGGTCTCCGATGCGCTCAATGCAAACGACCCAAGCAAACCTGCGGCCAAGCCCAAACCCGTGCGAGATCCGGCGCTATATCGCGGTGAAGCGGTTATGGACACCCTGGGCGATAACGCCAAGCGAATTGCCACCGCGCAGGCTCTGGGACAGGTGATCGTCAAGTTGACCGGGAATCCGGCAGCCAATGGCAATGTCGTGATAAGGCGCGCCATGCCAAGCGCCGCCAGTTTGGTCGCTGAAACTACGACACGACAAGACGGCGATACCGCCAGCGGTATGCCGGTTTACAAAAACGTGTTGTCGGTCAGTTTTGATCCCGAGGCGGTTGATGCCCTGATTGGTGCGGCTGGTTTGAAATATTGGACTGGTGCCAGACCCAAACCGATTTTATGGCTAGTGATTGACGATGGCCGTGGTCCGCGTTTGGTGACATCGCAGCAATTGTCGGTAGTCAGACCTTTAGCGGTGCGTGGCCTTGAACGCGGCATGCGTTTTCTGTTGCCGAGTGGCAATAGTGTTGAATTGGCAGCGACCAATTCGGTTTGGACTTTAAATGCGGCGGCACTGCAACCGCTAACGGCGCGTTATCAAAATAATACCCAAGTGATCGGCAAGGTCTATCGCTCGGTCAGTGGCTGGTCGGCGCAATGGGTGATGACACAAGACGGTGCTGAAGTCGCGCGTTGGGTTGATACCAAAGCCGATCCGCGCCAGGTGATTGCCTCCGGTGCCGATGGTGCGGCCGATGCGATTGCAAAACGCGATGCTGTTTATCTAAACACCGGTGTCGCCGGTAAATATCGTATTGATGTTGTTGGCGTAAATGAAAGCCAGGACTTCATTCGTTTGATGGGCTATTTGCAGCAGATGGCTATTGTTCGACGCGTGCAAGTAATTCAGGCAACGCCGGAATTATTGCGACTCGAGTTGGATATGAATGTCGGCATGAAAGGCTTCAATACCTTGATTGGTTCGGGCGGCGCATTGCGTAGTACTGATAGCAATACTAGTAGTGATACGACTTCTGATAGTACTGATGATGTAACCGTTACGCCGACCGAAACAAAATCCGTGCCGCGTTATATCTTGCAATAAATCAGGCAATAACACCGGCCAATGAATGTAAAACAGATACCCAATGCCATCACCATTGCACGCATGGTGGCGGCATTGCCGCTGTTATATTTTTTGATCCAAGGCAATGCACTGATCTCTTTCTGGATTGCCATGTTGGCCGGTTTTAGTGATTCGCTAGACGGTTATCTGGCAAAAAAATTCGATTGGCGAACGGCGCTTGGTGGTTTGCTCGACCCCATCGCCGACAAACTATTGCTCAGTGTTTGTTTTATTGGTTTGGCCTGGCAGCAAGCAATTCCGTTTTGGCTGTGCGCCCTGGTGCTCGGAAGAGATGCTGTGATTGTCAGCGGCGCCTGGCTGTGGTGGAAAACCATCGGGCCATTCAAACCGATGCCAAGTTGGATTAGCAAGCTCACGACTTTCTTTCAAATTGTTTATGTAGCGCTACTGTTGGCAGATCTGGCTTTCGGCATCGTGCATAACATCGTGTTGCAATATTTATTATGGCTGGTGGTAGCTTTCACTATTACCAGTGGTTTGGATTATTTTATTCGTTACGGCCGCCGTGCTTTGCGCGCCTGGAGAAAGCAATGACAGATAACACATGGTTGCGTGATCAACGCCGTTGGCGCTGGCTCGCATTACTGGTATTGGCCGGTGCTTTGGTTTGGTTGCTCTCGCCGATTCTTACGCCCTTTGTATTGTCGGCATTGCTCGCAT
>JAYSXB010000217.1:0-23237 GCA_043717775.1 Arenimonas sp. | reverse complement strand
TGGGTTTTACGATTACGGCCCTGCTTGGCCGAACCACCGGCCGAATCACCTTCGACGATGAATAATTCGGATTTGGCCGGGTCTTTTTCCTGGCAATCGGCAAGTTTGCCGGGCAAGCCCGCAATATCTAGCGCGCCTTTGCGACGGGTTAAGTCTCGAGCTTTGCGGGCGGCTTCGCGGGCACGGGCAGCATCGACAATTTTGCCGGCGATGGCGCGGGCTTCATTCGGGCGTTCTTGCAGGAATTCTTCCAGTTTTTGGCCAATGACGGCTTCAACGGCGGGTCGAACTTCGGATGAAACCAATTTTTCCTTGGTTTGCGAACTGAAGCTCGGGTCTGGCACTTTGACCGACAGCACGGCAATCATGCCTTCGCGCATATCGTCGCCCGACATCGCTACTTTGGCTTGCTTGGCGATACCGCTTTGTTCGATGTAATTGCCCAGCGTGCGGGTCAGCGCAGCGCGGAAACCAATCAAATGGGTGCCGCCGTCTTTCTGCGGAATATTATTGGTGAAGCAAAACATGGTTTCCTGATAGGCGTCAGTCCATTGCAGGGCAATATCGACCACGATGCCGTCTTTCTCGCCGGAAGCCGAGATAACTGTTTGATGTAATGGGGTTTTTACCGAAGCAAGATGCTCCACGAAGCTCTTGATACCGCCTTCGTATTCGAATAAATCGCGCTTGCCTTCACCGCGTTCATCGATCAGTTCGATCTTGACGCCGGAGTTGAGGAAGCTCAGTTCGCGCAGTCTTTTTGCCAGAATATCGTAATGAAATTCAACATCGGTAAAAATATCGGCATTCGGCAGGAAGCGTAATTCGGTGCCGCGCTTGGTCGATGGTCCGATCAGTTTTAAGGGATACAGCGGTTCGCCTTCGGCATATTCCTGTTGGTGGTGAAAACCATCGCGCCAAATATTGAGCCAAAGCGATTTCGACAAGGCATTCACCACCGACACGCCGACGCCGTGCAGACCACCAGAAACTTTGTAGCTGTTATCGTCAAACTTACCGCCAGCATGCAGTACGGTCATGATGACTTCGGCAGCGGAGATGTTTTCTTCTTTGTGGATATCGGTCGGAATACCGCGACCGTTATCCGAGACCGAACACGAACCATCGTTATGCAGGGTGACGATTAAACGGTCGCAATGGCCCGCTAGCGCTTCATCGACACCGTTATCGACCACTTCAAATACCATGTGATGCAGGCCGGTACCGTCGTGCACGTCGCCGATATACATACCTGGCCGCTTGCGAACGGCTTCAAGGCCGCGCAGCACGGTGATTTTGCTGGAATCGTAAACGTTGGTCGGGTTTGGCGCGTTTTCTGGGATTTGCGGGTCGGTCATTGTGAGTGTTTTTCCATGGTGTCTTACAGCTAGCGCCAAAGGGCGGCTGAGCTTGGTATCAAGCGTTCGATTATACCTTGGATTGGCTTGTGATTGCCCTTCCATGAGCGACCATGGCTAGGCCTAAAGCGCGACTACTTGGCCGTGTTTCACGTGGAACCTTGCTTCCGCCTGGATTTGTCTTTCCAGGATTGTCGGGCTTTGAGTGGCAGTTAAAATTACCTGTGCCTGTGAGGCTGCCAAGTGGTTCAACACCTGCTCTTGGTGCTGTGTATCCAGCTCGGATGCTAGGTCATCCATGCAAACCACGGGCCATTCATTTTTTTGATGCGCATAGTTTTCAGCCTGCGCCATCACGCAAGCCAGGGCTGTCAGTTTTTCCTGGCCCCGGGATAAGGTTTCTTTGTTCGGCAGGTTTTCATAATCGACCCTCCAATCTGCTCGGTGTGGGCCCACACCGGTACTGCCAATCTGCAAGTCTCGTGGACGGCTGAGGGTTAGCGCATCTTGCAGCGACAGTTCTGCCCGCTTCCATCCGGGCAGAAAATTCAGCTGTGCTCTACCCAGTTCGGGCAAGTATTTAGCCACCGTGTCATTCAACTCGGCATCGAGCTGCTCTAGATACTGTGAGCGATAGCGGCTGATGGTTTCACCACTGACCGCCATCTCCCGCTCCCAAGGAGCAAGCAAGCTCGGGCCCGCCTGAGTCTTAAGCAGTGTGTTGCGTTGTTTCAGGGCTCTGGCATAACGACGCCATTGCTGGACAAACTCTGGTTCCACGTGAAACAAACCCCAATCCAGATAGCGACGCCGATGCTCGGCACCGCCACCAATCAATTCGTGGCTACCGGGTTCAAAGGTAACAATCGGTATTTCAGCACACAGCTCGGTCAAGCTGCTGGTGTTCACACCATTCAATTTTGCCTGCCAGGTATTGCCGGTATGCAATAAACCGGCGTGGCGCACACCGGGTCGGTTCTCCAGCCATCGGATAAAGACCTCGCATTGGCTGGCTCCGCTGCGAATCATGCCGTCCCGGACCCGGCCACGAAAGGAACGACCATAACCCATCAAATGAATGGCCTCGATCACCGAGGTCTTGCCCGCACCATTGTCTCCCGTGATTAAATTAATACCGGGGGCAAACTGTAGCTCTGCCAGCTGGATGCAGCGCAGATCCTTAATTCGTAGCTCAAGTAATTGCATAGTTCTCGAAGCAAAAAGCCCGGCGTGACCGGGCTTTCAGGTAAAGGTTTGAATTAACCATCACAAACGTAATGGCATAACCACATGGCGGCTACGGTCATGGCTGGCTTCACGCACCAGCGCCGAGGAGTTGCCATCACGTAAGTTCAGGATAACGTCTTCTTCGCGCAAGGCAGACAAGGCATCGAGCAGGTAGGTGACATTGAAACCGATCGATAGATTATCGATTTTGGTTTCCGCTTCCAATTCTTCCTGAGCTTCTTCGCTTTCCGGATTATTGGCAATGATACGTAATTGACCCGGCGAGATTTCCAGTTTCACACCACGATATTTTTCATTCGACAAAATCGCTGCACGTTGCAAAGCAGCTCTAAGTGCCTCGCGATTAACTTTCACTTCCTTGTCGGCACCAATCGGAATAACGGCTTCATAGTCCGGGAAACGACCATCAATGAGTTTGGAAGTGAAGGTGACATCGGCCCGACGCATCCGCAAATGATTACGCCCTACTTCTAGTTCAACTTCACGATCGCCACCTTCCAACAGACGCTGCAATTCCAAAACACCCTTACGCGGCACGATGATTTGTTTGCGCGTTTGAGCACCTTCAGGTAATTCTGCTTCGCATAAAGCCAAGCGATGGCCATCGGTAGCCACACAACGCAAACCGCTTTCGCGTAAATCCAACAATAAACCATTCAAGTAATAACGCACGTCTTGTTGTGCCATGGCAAAAGCGGTGCGTTCTATTAATTCTTTGAGTGCCGATTCCGAGACACGAATCCGTTCAACCAGATCCAGATCTTCAACCGCCGGAAAATCCCGGCTAGGCAAAGTTGCCAAACTGAAACGGCTACGACCGGCCTGCACCGTTACTTTGTCGCCGCTTTGGGTCAATGTAACTTTACTGCCATCGGGCAGTGCTCTTACGATTTCAAATAACTTGCGAGCTGGAATGGTGGTCTCGCCGCTTTCTGCATCCTCTACTTCTGAGCGAGCAATCATTTCCACTTCAAGATCGGTACCGGTCATTGAAAGTTTGTTACCTTCCACCGAGACCAATAAATTGGCAAGTACTGGCAGTGTCTGTCTACGTTCAACCACATTGACGACTTGCTGTAAGGGTTTTAAAAGAACTTCGCGAGAAAGACTAAAACGCATGCCGTATGCCCCATTAACCTAGTGGATATATATAAAGAGTGGTGGTGGTAGAGTCGTCAAAAACCTTGGATAAGCTTTTAAGTATTTGTTTTTTATAGCTTTTTAATCACTCGCCGGGTGTGGGTGAAGCCACCTGAGGCTTGGGATAGCCTGTGGATAAATACCGAATCCAAAAGCTATCCCCAGTTTATTCACAATTTATCCCGCTGGTAAGTCTTATTGCTTATTTATTCACTTAATTTGCGGATTAATTTATCCCAATCTTCTTTCATCTTGCCATCGGTGTTCAATAATTCGCGAATTACCCGGCACGCATGCAATACCGTCGTGTGGTCTCTGCCTGCGAAAGCATCGCCAATTTCCGGCAAGCTGTGCTCGGTTAATTCCTTTGCCAAACACATCGCTAACTGTCTTGGCCTGGCTAGACTGCGCGTCCGTTTTTGTGAAAGCAAGTCGGCCATGCGTAATTGAAAATACTCGGCGACTGTCTTTTGAATATTGGTAATCGATACCACTTGCGATTGTGCCCGCAATAAATCGCGCAGAGTTTCTTGAGCGAATTCCATGGTAATGGTTTTGCCGAACAGGTTCGCCCTTGCTGCCAATGTATTGAGCGCGCCTTCCAAATCGCGCACATTCGAACGCATTTTTTTTGCGATTTGAAACGCTACGTCGTCGGGTAATGGCACGCCACGCTCGGCTGCTTTCGCCATCAAAATAGCGGCGCGAGTTTCAAAGTCTGGAGGTTCGATTGCGACCGATAAACCCCAGCCCAGCCTGGATTTCAGGCGCGGTTCCAGATTATCGACTTCGCGTGGGTAGCGATCACAGCTCAGAATAATCTGCTGCTTGCCGTCGAATAAAGCATTGAAGGTGTGGAAGAATTCTTCCTGAGTGGTGTTTTTACCGGCGAAGAATTGGATATCATCAATCAGCAAAGCATCGACTTGTTGAAACTGCCGCTTGAATTGATCCATGGTTTTTTCTTGCAGGCATTTCATCATGGCGCTGAAAAATTGTTCCGAACGCAGATACAACACCTTCATGCCCGGATTATTAGCGCGCATCAAATTACCGGCGGCAATCATCAAATGGGTTTTACCCAAACCGGTGCCGCCATACAGTAATAACGGGTTGTAATCTTTGCCCGGATTCTGCGCCACCTGCATGGCAGCGGCGCGGCCTAATTTATTGCTGCTGCCTTCGACAAAATTATCGAAGTTATAACGCGGATCCAGATTGGTTTGAAAGGATAAACCGGCTTCTTTCGAGACCGCCGTTTTGTCTTTATCCTTATTTAGCACCGCGGCTGGTTTCGCGCTTGAGCCAACTTCCAGCGAAACTAGCGCCTGGCCTTGGCTGAAATGCGCCATCAATTCCAGGATTCGCGGCAAATAATGTTCGCGCACTTGTTCAAGTACGAAGGCGTTCGGCGCGAATAGTGTTAATTGATGTGCCTCGACCCGGGTCTGCAAGGGTCGCAGCCAGGTGTGGATATCTTCGGCCGGTAGCTCGGCTTCAAGACGTTCAAGACAACGGGGCCAAGCAGTTAACATAGACAACACGGATTCCGGCAGCGCGGGGCTGCTGTGGATAAGTCGGGGTCGCCCAGTCTAGCGGCTCCAAAGACTTTCGCCAAGCACATCCGGCTTGACGGATATCAGTGAAATTGTCTATACTTTCAAGTCTTTCCCGCATAATCTTCAAGCGAGTTGCGTCATGGCCACGAAACGTACTTATCAACCCAGCAATCTCAAGCGTAAACGTGACCACGGTTTTCGTGCCCGCATGGCATCACCCGGTGGCCGTAAAATCCTGGCCCGCCGTCGTGCCAAGGGCCGCGCACGTCTCTGCGTCTAAGACGACATCTGTTCTAGGGACGTGAAACCCACGGCCCACCAACGCTTCCCTCGCAGTGCGCGTATCCGCACCTCGGCTGAATATCAGGCCGTGTTTAACGAGGGAAGTCGCGTATCTGGCGCTTTTTTTCGTTTACATCTAGCTCAGGGCGAGGCCTTTTCAAAGCCACGTCTGGGTATTGCCGTATCAAAAAAGGTCGATAAGAGCGCGGTTGCCAGAAATCGCATCAAACGCGTGTGTCGGGATTATTTCCGGCAACACCAGCAAGATTATCGCGCTGCCGAATATGTGCTGATCGCCAAACCCGATGCGGCAAAAACATTAGCGCTTAATTGGCGGGCAGACCTTGAAAAACTGTTTCTGCGCGCCCAGTCATTGCTCAGTAACGCCGCGATAGGCACAATGCACGGCTCGCCAGTCAACGGCGCAGTAATTTCCCGCGATCCTTAACAGGCAGATCCTGCCCAGGTTTTTTTGAGCTCATGAATCAGACTCGTTCGTTTTTATTGTTCGCGTGGTTACTCGTCGCGTTTTTACTCTTTATGGAATGGTCGAAAACCAGTACCACAACAACGCCACCGGTAACAAAACAAAGCATCAGCAACCCAGCTGCAGTAACGCAAAATTCGGCGAGCGCTTTACCAGCAGCTCCGAGCGCAATCGGATCACCGGCGGCCTTGCCTAGCATAGCCAACAGCGATGGCGTCTCAACGCAAACGGTTCAAACCATTTCAATCCAGACCGATGTTTTGAAATTGCAGATTGATCCTCGTGGTGTCAGTTTGGTATCGACCGAATTGCTGAAATATCCCGTCGAGAAAAAAGCGGGCAGTCCCAATGTGGTTTTACAAGACACCAAGGACGTAGATTTTTTCGTTGCGCAATCGGGATTAATTGCTGCCGCGGGAACAAAGAAAACGGCACCGACACATGAATCACTATTCCGTGTTGAAAATGGACAGACAGCATTTCGTTTGGCCGACGGACAAAACACGCTTGAAATCCCGTTTGTCTGGAATGATGCGGCCGAAGGAATTCAGGTTCGCAAAGTATTGGTTCTCACCCGTGGCAGCTATGCCATCAAAGTGAAACAGGAAATTAGCAACACCGGCGTATCGGCCTGGCAAGGCGCTGCGTACGAACAATTCATTCGAGCACAGCCACCAGCGCCGCCCAAGCACAGCATGTTCACCAACCCGGAAAGTTTTAGCCTGGTGGGTGTTGCCTGGTATAGCGAACAAAATACCTTCAAGAAAAAGAAATTTGCCGATTTCTCTGCCGAAGACCTGCCGATAAAAGAGGCAAGCAATAGCTGGATCAGTATGGTTCAGCATCATTTTGCCAGCGTCTGGATTCCAGACACGAAACAATTGCGGCAAATCACGACGGCCACATTACAAAATGACGGCAAAACAAGATACTTGATCAGAAGCCAAGGCCCGCTAATAGAAGTAGCGACTGGCAAAATGAAAATGTTTGAATCCACTTTGTGGGTGGGTCCAAAGCTGCAGAAAGATCTTGAAAAAATAAATCCAAGTTTGAAAAAGACACTGGACTACGGTTACGTCACCGTTATTTCAGAACCGCTTTTCTGGTTGCTGTCCTTGCTGCATTCATGGCTTGGTAACTGGGGCTGGGCCATTATCGCCATTGTGGTGTTGCTGAAATTGGCGCTGTATAAACTATCAGCCGCACAATATAAAAGCATGGCAAAAATGCGCGCGATTCAACCACGTCTTGAAGCACTGAAAGAACGTTACGGCGATGACCGTCAAGCCTATTCGACTGCGATGATGGATTTATACAAGAAAGAAAAAATCAATCCGGCCGGTGGTTGTTTGCCGATGTTGATTCCCTTGCCGATTTTCTTTGCCTTGTATTGGGTCCTTCTGGAAAGCGTTGAATTGCGCCAGGCACCGTGGATGGGCTGGATTCAAAACCTGACTGCTCCGGACCCGTATTTTATTTTGCCGATCATGAACTTGATCGTGATGTTTGTTACCCAGCGTCTCACACCAATGCCGGGCATGGACCCGATGCAGAAAAAAGTCATGCAGTTTATGCCTTTGATGTTTGGTGTGTTGATGGCCTTCTTCCCGGCTGGTTTGGTGTTGTACTGGGTAACCAACGGAATATTAGGCATTGCACAGCAGCAAATCATTAATAAGCGTCATGGTGATAAACCGGCAGCGGCGAAGTAAAAGTTTGCAATATGTGGAGTGTGGGAGTGCTGTAAGGCCGGAATTGTCTGAAAGTATTCGGGCCTTACAGCCCTCCCACGATCTGTTTATGATGGGCGCATGTATAATAAAAACGACACCATTATTGCCATCGCAACGGCCAAGGCGCCTGCCGGTATCGGTATTGTCCGCTTGAGCGGGCCGCAATCACTCACGATTGCCCAAACCCTGCTGCAAAAAAAAATCACACTGCGTTTGGCAAACTACGGCCGTTTTCTTGATGAAAACAATGAAGTGATTGATGACGGTATCGCGATTTATTTTGCCGGTCCGCATTCTTATACCGGCGAAGATGTGGTCGAACTACAGGCCCACGGCAATCCGTATTTATTAGCGCAATTACTAAAACGCTGCATCACACTTGGTGCACGACAAGCACGGGCCGGTGAATTTACCGAACGTGCTTTTTTGAATGAGAAACTCGATTTGGCGCAGGCTGAAGCCGTTGCTGATTTAATTTCTGCCGGCAGCGAAGCCGCTGCTCGTGCAGCGCGACGATCACTCGACGGCGAGTTTTCCAAACGCGTGCATGAAGTCGAACAAGGCTTGGTAAATTTGCGGGTTTATATTGAAGCGGCACTGGATTTTCCGGAAGAAGAAATCGATTTTCTCGCAACGCCGGAATTGCAAACACGACTGCAACAGGTGCAACACGATATGCGTGTTTTACTGGAAGAAGCCGAGCGCGGTAAGCGGTTGTTGGATGGTGTGCATGTAGTGATTGTCGGCGCACCCAATGTTGGTAAGTCGTCCTTGTTGAATCGCCTCGCTGGCGAAGACCGCGCCATCGTGACCGAAATTGCCGGTACCACGCGCGATGTTTTACGTGAATCGATCACGATTGACGGCGTAGTAATTACATTAGTGGATACCGCAGGTTTGCGTGAGACCACTGATGTTGTTGAACAGGAAGGCATCAAGCGTGCGCACAAGGAATTGGCAGAAGCCGATCTAGCGTTGGCAATGATTGACGACCGCGATGCCGATCATTCGATTCAAGCCTTAAGCAAAAGTTTGGCTGAAGTGCCACGCATTTTATGGCTGCACAATAAATGCGATCTTAGTGCCAGAGCTGCGACACAGGAGTTACACCAGGATGGCTGGCACTTATGGTTATCGGCACGAGACGGCCTCGGTTTTGACGGCCTGCGAGAAAAACTGCGCGAAGCGGCAGGTTTAAACGAAACCGATGCCGGCAGCTTCAGTGCCCGTGCCCGCCATATTGAAGCCTTGGTTCGTGCCAACGCGTCGCTTGCCTTGGCAGCGCAGCAGCTGGCGCAAAAACAAGCCGAGCTGGCCGCGCAGGAGTTGCGGGATAGTCATCAGGCACTGGGTGAGATCACCGGCCATATGGATGCTGACGCATTGCTCGGTAAGATATTTACAAGTTTTTGCATAGGCAAATAAGCTGGTCGTGTTATACCGTGATGCACGATACGGAAAAAACTTGACAAACAGGCCAAACTTTTATGTGCTGAGCACCTCAATAACCCTTTACCCTTAAAAATCTAGCCCGAGCCAAGAGACTACTATGAGCAAATCGACCCACGCCATGAAACACGTATTGCCCTGTGCCCTGCTAATTGCCTTGGGCTTGAGTTTAACGGCTTGCAAAAAAGAACCAGAACCCGAAGCTCAGCCCGGGGCCAATACCGCCGCGCAAGCCGAGGCGCAAATTGCGCAGGCCGCGCAAGCCGCGCAGGCTGCCGAGGCACAATTGGCCGCGCTGCCAGTCGAAGAATTACGCAAACGCGCTTCAACCGCATTCCGCGAACAACGCCTGTATGCTCCTGCCGGCGATAATGCGATGGAGTATTATCTGGCGTTGCGCAAAAAAAGTGACAAGCCAGACGCCAATAGCGAAAGCGCCTTGATGGATTTGATGCCATACACCGTGATCGCCGCCGAACAGGCCATTGGTCGCTACGATTTTGTCGAAGCCGAGCGTTTACGTGCCTTGCTTGAACGTGCCGATCCGCAAGCACCGGCCTTGCCGCGTATTGCGGAAGCGATCACAACCGGAAAAGCGAACGAGACCCAACGCGTCGTCAATGATGCTAAACGCACCGAAGATGAAAAGCGCCTTGCAGACCTGGCTAAACAAAAGGCAATAGATGACGCTGCTAAAGCAGCAACCGCGGCACGAACAGCACCGGTCGTAACAGCCCCAACGACAGCGCCAGAAACCCGTGCACCTACACCAGAAGTACGTGCACCCGCTCCGGTCGTAGCGGCACCGGCTCCACAGCCTTCGGCACCATCAACACCGGCACGCGCAACGACGAGTAATGCTTTGGTAGCGATTAGCACACCTCAGCCAGCTTATCCACCAGAGGCATTACGATCTGGTACAACAGGGACAGTAGAAGTTGAGTTTGTGGTTAATAGAGATGGGTCAGTTTCTGATGTGCGCGTAGTTAAAGCAAACCCACGCGGAATTTTTGATCGCGGGGTACAGGCGACCGTTCGTAAATGGCAGTTTCAGCCACTCGATGAATCGCGTACCGTGCGTCGCAGTTTCAACTTCAACTAAGTCATTCAAAGCAAAAATAAAAAGCCCGGCACTGCCGGGTTTTTTTTATGTCTTGTGCTCGAGGCTCGTCAATAAGCATTGAAGAAATAGCCATAGAACACAGAAACTAATTAACCGTTTTGTATGTCGGGCATATCATTACAAAGCGCGCAATAACGACCTTTTCGAGAATGGTAAACACGCGTAAAGACAAAAATATTCGCCGAGATCATCGCCCAAAGAAAGCTTTCGGAAAGCGAAAACATCAGTTCATGCCCACGCAATAAATGCGCGCTTACGATGACCGCAAAAGCAATGCAAAACATTAGTAGGAAACGACGAAGCCAAAATAAAACACCCATGAAAATTCCTTTTCAAGCAGTACCAAAAACAAGAATTACGCACTAATTGCCAATTTTTCGCGGTGATACAAACGCGCAGCAATGGCCCACAATATGGCCGCCAAACCAAAGCCTGCCAATAAATACACTGCCCATTCCGCACTACTAATGAGCTCGCCACGCACCAATTTCAGAATCATCTGGTTTTGCGATAAAAACGGTACCGCAAACATCCAGAGCTGATTTTTGACCGGGTTCACCATCAAAATAATGGTGGGCAATAGCGGCAACATCATCAAAATACTCATATAGCTTTGCGCTTCTTTCACGCTTTTTACACTGGCGGCGATCAAGGTCAGCAGGCAGGCACCGATGAGTAAAATGGGGATAAGTACCAGCATTAAGAATGAAATCGTGCTCATCAATAATTCAACTTTGACACCGAAACCCGAAGAAAACAGGAAGCAGATTTTGAATGCCAATAAACTAATGATCAGACTCAGCATACCGAAAGCACAGGCTGCCAAAATTTTTCCACTCATGATGGCGCTACGCGAGGCAGGAGTTGCCAACAGCGGTTCCAGCGATTGACGCTCGCGTTCACCCGCGGTGACATCAATAATTAAATATGCACCACCAAGAAACGCCGTCAGAATTAATAGATACGGCAAGAAACTCAGAATTTGCCCGGCACGACTTTGCGGCGTTGCTAAATCGCGATGGGCAATTTGCAATGGTTGCATTGCCGTAGGGCTAACGCCCCTTGCCAATAGGCGCAGGGTGCCAACCGTTTTGCCGTAATTCTCCAACAGGTTTTCAATACGCTCGAGCGGGATCGAAGCATCTTGTCGCGTGCTGTCATGAATCAATTCCACTTCGGCGGGCTGACTTTTTCGCCACTGAGTTCCAAAGTCCGGACTGATGCGAAGAATCACATCTTCACTTTGATCCGCAATTGCCGCATCCACATCTTTTGGCGCCGATTTAATGACAATGTTTTGACCTTGCAGCCAGTTCACCAGATTCGGTGCGTACTGCGCACCCACCACAGGGAGGAGCAGTGGCTTTTCCTGCTGGGTACTAACGCGATTGACAATCAGTTTGAGCATGCCAAACATCAGCAAGGGGCCGAGCAGGGTTCCGACCACCAGCGAAATCATCACCGTACGACGATCACGAAACATGTCTCTCAATTCTTTTTTGAAGACGGTGATTAAAGCGCTCATGCGTGCAGACCCTCTTCGGTGCCAATGGCTTTTACAAATGCATCTTCCAAATTTTGTTCGTTAAATTGCTTGCGCAATTCATCGGCAGTTCCTTGCGCCATTACTCGGCCTTTTGAAATAATGACAATACGATCACAGAGCGCGGCCACTTCCTGCATGATGTGGCTTGAAAAAATTACGCAACGGCCTTCGGCTTTTAATTGTTTTAAAAATTCGCGCAAGCCACGCGTTGTCATCACGTCCAGGCCGTTGGTGGGTTCATCCAGAATCACATTTCGCGGGTCGTGAATCAGGGCACGCGCAATTGCCGTCTTGGTCCGCTGACCTTGCGAAAACCCTTCGGACTGACGATCAAGTACATCGTCCATCCCAAGAGCGTCCGATAAAGCCTGTGTTCTGCTCAAAATTTCCTGGGCGCTCATGCCGTGCAGTTCACCAAAATATTCAATATTTTCACGAGCGGTTAGACGTTTATAGACACCCCGCGCATCAGGCAATACCCCCAGACGACGGCGCACATTTTCAGCCTCTTTAATGCTATCGAAACCATCAACTTTCACGCTGCCCCGATCCGGATTCATCAAGGTGTAAAGCATGCGCAAGGTCGTTGTTTTACCAGCACCATTGGGGCCGAGCAAGCCGGTGATTTCACCATCGCGCGCAGTAAAGCTAACACCTTGTACGGCATCCACCATGCCGGTTTTGGTTTTGAAACTTTTATATAAATCCTGAACTTCAATCATGAGGAGTTCTCTTTAAAATATTTAAAAAACGTATGGGTTGAATCTAGTCAGCAATTTAATAGATCAAGGTTCCCAGCCATAGAAGCCAATAAAAGGCGGCACATAAGCCAGCGAATCCAAACATTTAGTATCGAGTGTTTTGGCGTTGGCGCTATCAATAAAGCGGGCGAATATTTTTGGACCACAGCCAACCGGCATTACGTTATGGCCTTGTCCTTTCACTATGATGTGTTTGCTATTAGGTAAAAATTTCGCGACCGCAGTACCGTAGCGTGGCGGGGTGACCGGATCAAATTCACCGGATAAAAGCAGTACTGGTACGTTACCTTTCAGGGGTTCGCGAAAATCGGCAGCACGTTTTGAGTGTGGCCAAACCGAACATTGTGCCTTTAGAAAATCAATCATGCTGTTGCCAATAATCGTTTTTGCCGTCGCGGGGTCGGCTTTCAATTCGTCCGCGTCTTCGCTGCAAATCACCGACAATTGCATGCCTTGCATAATGGCGTCGCCCAGGCTCTGATTCATCATTTGCGCTTGCGCTAACAGTGGACCGGCATTGCCTTGCGATGCCTGCGTCAGCAGCAGCGGCAGCATCGATGCAGTCAAAGGCGAATAAGCATACATACGCGCTACGGTGGACATGCTGCCAAGATCCAGCTTGTCCTGTTTAGGATCGCCGGTCATCGGGTCATTGTAATTCACCAGCATCGGTGCTTTTTCTAGTTGTGCTCGCAAGGCATCGAGTTTTTGACGCGGGTTACCGAAATGATCGCGACACACTTTATCGGCAACGCAACGAGCGAAATGCAAATTCAATGCGTTTTCAAGATTGATCGCGTGTTCGGCACCGAGCACCAGCGAGTTGGGTACCACACCATCAAGCACGACCGTGCGCGTGTGTTGCGGATAGCGCTTGGCATATTGCTGGGCCACGCGGGTGCCGTAGGAAATACCGTACAGATTTATTTTTTCGGCGCCAATTTTTGCGCGGACCAAATCCAGATCATCGATTGCATAGCCGGTCGAATAAAAACGGGTGTCGGCGTGTTTGCTAACTTCGCCGGCACATTTTTTGGCGAATAGTTTTGCTTTGTTTAAATCCAGATCGGCAATGATTTCATTTTCACCAACCGCATTTTTTCCTGCTGCGTCTTTGCAAACCAGTGGATTGGATTTTCCGGTGCCGCGTTGATCGATCAAAACAATATTTCGCTTTTTGATGACATCACCGAAAACCGGATGCAAGGAGGGGTAATTTTCCAGCGCCGATTGCCCCGGACCACCGGCAATCATGAAAACCGGATCTGGTTCGGCTTCGCCTTTGGCGGGAATCCATGCCAATGCGAGCTCGATTTGCCGACCCTTGGGTTGCGCGGGATTTTCCGGCACCTTCATGCTGGCGCATTGGGCCGAAACCGTCATCGAGGTTTGCAGCACCGGCAGCGAACAGGCATGAAAATCCAGCTGGCCCAGTTTGCGGGCTTGTGCCGAGGGACTGAGCGCCGCAGAGCAAATCAATAGCAGACCCAAGCCGAGCTTGGTATTGCGCAGAGACATAGAATTATCCTTCCAGAAAAATGGTTTCGATACGCAGACTGAATAATCGCGCAATTTTAAATGCTAAAGGTAAGCTGGGATCATACTTCTCGGTTTCAATGGCATTCACGGTTTGCCTGGAAACGTCCAGCAAATCCGCCAGCTCGCCCTGAGACCAGCCTTTTTTTTCACGCAGCTCACGAACCCTGCTTTTCATCGGTAACGCCAGCTCGCAAAACATTTGGCAACGCCATACAAGCCAAACAAGCATGGGAAGACCCAAATCGCAACACCGGCACCGTCGAGATGAATTATTTTCGAAATTGCTAGGAAACCAAGGCAGAGAAAAATCATTCCGGTAAACAAACCGGACAGTGCGATGGCTTCCAGCTCGATTTGCCGTTCGAGTTCATCGCTCTGACGCAAAAACCGGATCAGAGCGCGGCAGACGAAGATGATCGGAATTACCGGCGAAAGCGATAGCATGGCGCGCAGATAAAGTGGCGCTTCGATTCCAAGTTTTTTAGAGATCAGGATGGAAGCAAAAAGAACCACAACATAGGCCAGCATGGCCGGAATAAAGGTTTTCAGGTAAGTGCGGTGAGCGGTGCGCATGGGGTGAGTGTCAAGTGTGCTTGACACAAGAATGCACCGGCAATTTTTACTTGTCAAGCGTCCTTTACATTCACTTGTAGGGTGGACCCCGCGCTCTATGCGGAATCCACCAAAGCACTGCATCGAAGTTTCAGGTGGGCAGTACCCGTCCTACTTGCTGTGCTTAAGTCCAAAGCGGATCACGGAGAAGAGCCGAGAAAAAATAAAAGAAACACCGAGCAAGCACCAGCAAGAAAATAATCTTATAAGCCCGCTTACTCGGCACTTCTCACAGCTCTTCGCGTTTGTTCTCCGCGATCCGTTTTTGGTTAAAAGGAGATTTTAGATCGCCCGGTCGGAAAATGCTCCAGCATTTCCGACACTCCCGCCGCCCATGGCGGTCGCAAGCGGCCTCCTACTTGGAGCTGACGTATTTTTCCCGGCGAATATGCGGGATCGGCAGGCCGAGGTTTTTCAATACTTCAAAATTCACATCGACCATATTGGGGTTGCCACACAAGTAGGCGATATCGGTTTCCGCATTCGGGGCCAATTCGGTGAGGGCTTCTTGCACATAACCGCGACGAACATCGGCGTGCGGGTTTTCCGGTAATTCGCGTGAAAAACAGGGAATAAAACGAAAGTTGGCATGCTGCTCGGCGAAGGCATAAAAATCTTCGCCATAGATCAATTCTTCCGGAGTGCGGGCGCCGAATAATAAAACCACTTCTACATTTCGCTCTTTCATCAGGCGCGCCAATTCCGGCAACATGGCTCGGTAAGGCGTCACGCCGGTACCGGTACCGATTAATAAGTAGCGCTTGTTGGCATCATTCGCTGCCAGACAAAAACGACCAAATGGCCCGCTGCATTCAATCTGCTGACCTTCATCAAGGGCTTCAAATAAAGCCGAGGCGGCGCCGCCGGGAACAAAACTCACTGCAATATCCAGCGCATCACCCGGCCCCATCGCATGGTCATGCAAGGTTGCGATCGAGTAACTGCGCTTGGTAGCCGCACCATCGGGATAATTAAAATGCACTTGAATAAACTGGCCCGGAATGAAGTCCAGTGGCGCGCCGTCATCGCGAACAAAGCTCAAATGCCGCACCGAGGGCGCCAACATGCGACTGCCGATTAATTTAAGCGGGAAATGTGCAGCCATAAAGCTTTGAGCCAGCGGTTAAATAGAGAACGCGATTATACTAGGCAATCAGGTCGCGCGTTGTGGAGACCAGGAGAACGTTATGCAAAATTCGCCTGCACTGGAAATCAGTGCCCTCAAAAAAACCTATGACAATGGCGTTGAAGCGCTTAAAGGGGTTTCGCTGTCTGTGCAACCGGGCGATTTTTTCGCTTTGCTTGGCCCCAACGGCGCCGGCAAATCGACCTTGATTGGCGTCGTTAGCTCTTTGGTCAACGCGAGTAGTGGGGAGGTCAATGTCTTTGGCATCAATTTACAAAAGCAGCGCAGTGAAGCCATGCGGCAAATTGGTTTAGTGCCGCAAGAAATTAATTTCAATATGTTTGAAAAGCCTTTCGATATTTGCGTGAACTATGCCGGTTTTTATGGCATGGACCGCAAAACCGCGATGCGACGTGCCGAAGAAGAATTAAAACGGGCACAGCTCTGGGAAAAAGCCGACATGATGTCGCGCACTTTATCGGGCGGCATGAAACGCCGCCTGATGATTGCCCGTGCCATGATGACGCAGCCACGTTTGTTGATTCTTGATGAGCCCACGGCAGGCGTTGATATCGAAATCCGTCGCGGCATGTGGAAAACCCTGCGCGAGGCCAATCAAGCAGGCACGACAGTCATTCTTACCACGCATTATCTGGAAGAAGCCGAAAACCTTTGCCGCAATCTGGCCATTATCGATAAAGGCCAAATTATCGAACAAGGACCGATGAAGTTATTACTTTCAAAACTAGATGTTGAAGGTTTTCTGCTGGATATTGAAGGCGTGCTGCCGACAACTTTGCCGAAAATCGAAAACGTGAGTCTGGCCGCCACAGACGATCATACACTCGATATCGAAAAACCGCGTGCGATGGATTTGAATCATATTTTCAGTCAGCTAAATCAGTCTGGTATTCAGGTGCGTTCGATGCGCAATAAAGTGAATCGTCTGGAAGAATTATTCGTCAAATTAACCGGTGACACCACAAAAGCTGCCTAAGTAATAAGGCTGTAGTGAACCGTGTGAAAACCAAACAAGTAGAGCTGAAATAAAAATGTCGAACCCAAATTTAATTGCCCTGAAAACCATCGCCCGCCGCGAAGTGATGCGCATTTTGCGAATTTGGGGACAGACCCTGGTGCCACCGGCCATCACCATGACCCTGTATTTCCTGATTTTTGGAAAATTAATCGGCTCGCGCATTGGCACCATGGGTGGTATCGATTACATGGATTTCATCGTACCCGGCCTGGTCATGATGGCCGTTATTCAAAATGCCTACGGCAATATCAGTTCCAGTTTTTTCGGTGCGAAATTTGGCCGTCATGTCGAAGAACTATTAGTCTCGCCTATGCCCAACTGGGTGATTTTGCTCGGCTATGTTTCCGGCGGAGTGCTCCGCGGTTTGATGGTCGGCATTATCGTATTAATTATCGCCATGTTTTTTACCCATGTTCGGGTGCCGCATCCTTTCATTATGTTTAGCACCATAATTCTTGGCGCCACTATTTTTTCGCTAGCGGGTTTCGTCAATGCGGTTTACGCGAAAAAGTTTGATGATATCGCCATCATCCCGACCTTTATTCTGACCCCGCTAACGTATCTGGGCGGTGTGTTCTACTCGGTAAAAGTGCTGCCACCATGGGCTGAGACTGCAACTCACGCCAACCCGATTTTTTATATGGTGAATGCGTTCCGCTATGGCCTGCTCGGTGAAAGCGCCAGCGATTTACCAGTATGGACATCCTTTATTGTTATGTTGTTTTTTGTGATTGCGCTCGGTTGGCTGGGTTTGCGTCTGCTGACCAAAGGCGTTGGTTTGCGGTCATAATTTTCCTTTCGTAGGAGCGCCTTTAGGCGCGAGCGAACATTATCGCAGGCCTATTCGCGCCTGAAGGCGCTCCTACGCGAGCTTCACAAACCAAAAAATGTTTTTGCATTTTCTGTGCTGATTCTCGCAGTCACTTCAAGCTCCTCACCGCGATCTTTCGCTAACTCTTCCACGATATGCTTCAAATACATCGGCTCATTGCGATGTTGTTTGGGTTTTGGTTTTTACGTTCGTAATTTTTATTTCGTAGGAGCGCCTTTAGGCGCGAGCGAACATTATCGCAGGCCTATTCGCGCCTAAAGGCGCTCCTACGCGAGCTTCACAAACCAAAAAATGTTTTTGCATTTTCTGTGCTGATTCTCGCCGTCACTTCAAGCTCCTCACCGCGATCTTTCGCCAACTCTTCCACGATATGTTTTAAATACATCGGTTCATTGCGATGTTGTTTCGGTTTTGGTTTTATCGAGCGTGGTAATAAGTACGGGCTGTCGGTTTCAATCATGATGCGATTGGCGGGAATATGCGGAACAATCTCGCGCAGGTGCTGGCCGCGGCGTTCATCGCATAACCAGCCGGTAATGCCGATGTAATAATCGGCATCAAGGTATTCAAAACACTCTTCTTTAGTGCCGGTGAAGCAATGGACAACGGCTTTGTTCAAGAGGCCGTCAAAGTTTTTCATCATCGCCATAAAATCATCATGGGCATCGCGTTGATGTAAAAAAAGTGGCTTGCCGCATTCAACTGCCAGCTGTAATTGTTTTTCAAAGGCATTACGTTGTACCGGCCGTGGCGAAAAATCCCGAAAATAGTCCAGACCGCATTCACCCACCGCCAGAATTTCGGGCAAGGCATGCAGGGCACGTAGTTCAGCGAGACCTTCGTCGGTCACTTCAAGTGCATGATGGGGATGCACACCTGCGGTTGCCGATAAAAAGCCCGGGTGCAGTTCTGCCAGACGCAAAGCTTCACGCGAGCCATCACGCGAAGCGCCGGTCACCATCATGTGCACGATGCCTGCTTCACGTGCTCTTGCGAGCACGTCATCAAAATCGTGTTGAAAGCTTTCATGGCCCAAATTGGCGCCGATATCGATTAGATCCATGAAATAGTTCACATTAAATAAAGCTAATTATAGGCGATGCTGTCAACCAGGCTTGGCCTAGAGCGTTTTTTAATTGCCATGAAAATTCTATCGCTTGTATCAGGCTTCGGTCTGATTCTAATTTTAAGTACGGCACTGCTGGCAAAGCCAGCGGGCTACGTTGACGTTAGCCCGATCACGCAAGATATGCAGCAAATAGTGAGCGCACATAATCTTGATGGCGTGTCTTTGCAGCTCATGCGAAACGGCAGCACCGTCTATAACCAATATCTGGGCAGCTTTAGCGCTGAAACCCGAGTGCCTATTGCTTCTGCAAGCAAGTGGTTATCGGCTCTGGCCTTGGCAAGATTGGTAGAAAAAGGCCAGATGTCCTGGGAAGACACCATTGGTCAGTACATTTCCGGTGCGCCTTCAGACAAGAAAAACATTCGTTTACGGCAATTGTTTTCGCATACCAGTGGCATGAGCCCGACTGAAAACGCATGCATGTCCAACCCTGCTTTTACCCTGGCCACCTGCACAACACAGATTCTTGCGATGCCATTAAAATATACGCCTGGCACCACCTTTGCCTATGGCGGTAACTCGATGCAGGTAGCGGGCCGCTTGGCAGAGATTGCAACGGGCAAGAGTTGGGATCAAATCTTCATTGATGAAATGGCGACACCACTCGGCCTGATAAGCACCGACTATGCCACTAGCTCAACCGAACCCGGTTATGTACGCAATAGCAATCCTCGCGTGCCCGGCGGCGTTCGCAGCTCCGCGAGAGATTACGGCGCTGTACTTGTCATGCTGCAAAACGAAGGCTTGCATGAAGGCGTTCGTTTCTTGAACCAAGCGAGCTTGGCATATATGGCGACCGATCAGACGGCGGGTCTAGTGATTGGTTACACGCCCTATCCCGAAAGTTATGGCTATGGCTTAGGCCAATGGCGTGAAGCGGTAGATTTCAATGGCGTCGCAACGCGTGTTTCCAGCCCAGGTGCTTTCGGAACGACACCCTGGCTAGATAAACGCAATCGAATTGCTGGTATTTTTTTCGTTAAAGACCAATGGTCAAGCCTACGTGCAGAAATTTTTGATTTGCAAGATTTGGTGCACACCGTGTATTCAACGAAATACAAAATACCGCCACCGCAGCTGCCCAAGCCATTGAGTATTCGCTATATCCCGCAGGCGGGCAATCATCACTGACGTACAATAAACGGGTTCATTACCACGAGCCCACAGTGATTGTTGAATCCATGCCCATTGTTGAAGTGCTGTCCGATATTTTGTCGGCGCTTCAAGCACATTCCCGATTGGTTCTCGAAGCGCCGCCAGGCGCGGGTAAGACCACACAAGTGCCGATCGCATTGTTGAAGGCGCCTTGGCGTGGCGATAAAAAAATATTGATGCTGGAACCGCGTCGTGTGGCAGCACGAGCGGCAGCGAGCTTCATGGCAAAACAACTCGGAGAAGGCGTTGGCGAAACCGTGGGGTATCGCATTCGTTTTGAAAATAAAATATCGGTGAAAACAAAAATTGAAGTCGTCACCGAAGGAATTCTGACACGGATGATTCAAGACGACCCGGGCCTTGAAGAGGTGGCCGTTATTTTATTTGATGAATTCCACGAGCGACATTTGAGTGCCGATTTGGGATTGGCGCTGGCTTTGGATATTCAACAATCCTTGCGTGAAGATTTAAGAATTGTGTTGATGTCGGCCACGCTTGACGGCGAAAAACTCGCACAGTTTTTACAGGCTGAGCGCATTACCAGCGCCGGTCGTAGTTATCCGGTGACGACCACCTATTTCCCGATAAAGCGCGATGAGGCATTGACCTTTCAAATCAAGCGTTGCATAGAAGACGCATTGCAAAAACACCAGGGTGATTTACTGGTGTTTCTGCCGGGGCAAAAAGAAATCCGACAGCTTGAAAAAATATTGACGCAAGCCAATATCGCATCGGAAGCCATCGCACTCATCACGTTATTTGGTGAGATGCCGATCGAAAAACAATCCGAAGCCTTGGCGCCAGATAAAAACGGCAAACGCCGAATCGTTTTGGCGACTAATATTGCCGAATCATCGGTCACACTACCGGGTGTTCGTGTGGTGATTGATAGCGGCTTGTCACGCGAGCCACGCTTTGATCCGAACTCGGGTTTTTCACGTCTGGAAACCGTCAACATTTCGCAAGCATCAGCCGATCAACGCGCAGGTCGAGCGGGCCGGGTGGCCGAAGGTTGGTGTTACCGTTGTTGGCCGGCATCGCAACGGCTGGAGCCGATGCGAAGTTCCGAAATTACGCAAACCGAGTTGAGTGCTTTGTGTTTAGAATTAGCTGCTTGGGGTAGTAGCTCTTTGCGTTTTGTGGAAGCGCCGCCAGCAGGGGCAATGGCAGCAGCACAGGAATTACTGCAACGCCTGAATGCGCTGGATACAAATCAGCGCATCACCGCACTCGGTAAAAAAATTCTGGGTCTTGGCACTCATCCACGAATTGCGGCGATGTTATTGGTAGCAAAAAACGAACAGGAAAAAGTGCTGGCCTGTGATATTGCTGCGTTGATTGAAGCACGCGATCCGCTGATCGGTGAGCGCCGTGACGATTGGGCCTCACGTTGGCAAGCATTGCTCGCTTATCGGGCCCGCAGTCTGCCACACAACGTCAATCGATCGGCGATTACAGCCATTGATGAGGCAAGCGGACAATGGCGTCGGCGTTTGCGTTGCGAAAGTGCGCCGATCAAGACAGCACCAGCACATGCACTCGGTGATTTATTACTTCATGCCTTTCCCGAGCGCATTGCCAGACAACATCCCAATGACCCGCGTCGTTACCAAATGGCGAATGGACGCATGGCAAAAATTTGGGATGACAGTTCATTGTTTGGTGAACCCTGGTTGGCGATTAGTGAATGTCGTTTTGATAATAAAGACAGCCATATTTTGCGAGCAGCACCGCTGGATGAAATTCGTTTGCAACAGGATTTTCCCGAGCGCTTCAGCGAACACGATATTGTTCGCTGGGATGCCGATGCTCGCGGTTTAATCGCGCGCCGCGAAAAATATTTTGATCAGATTCTTCTGGAATCAAAACCGGCCGGGCGCCCAGACCCCATCAAGGCCGCACAAGCACTATGCGATGCTGTCGGCGAATTGGGATTGGAAGCTTTATCGTGGACGGAAAATTTAAAACAATGGCGAGAACGTGTGCGTTGTTTATCGGCGTGGATGCAGGAATTGGCATTGCCGGATTTTAGTGATGAAGCATTATTGGCAAGGCGTGAGCAATGGTTGAAACCGGCTTTGCAAGGTAAAACCCGACTCGACGGTTTAAGTGAGCAAGAACTCAGTGAAGCATTGAAGTCGGAACTGGATTGGTCAATGCGTCAAAAAATCGACCAGCTGGCACCCACAAAAATAATGGTGCCTTCCGGTATGGAACGCATGATCGAATATCAACACGATGCCGTGCCGGTGCTTGCCGTGAAATTGCAGGAGCTGTTTGGTCTGGCAGATACACCGCGCATTTGCGATGGTCGAATTATTTTGACTTTGCATTTGCTATCGCCGGGTGGAAAACCCTTGCAGATTACGCAGGATCTAAAAGGTTTCTGGGAACGCACCTATCCCGAAGTAAAAAAAGAAATGAAAGGCCGCTATCCAAGACACCCATGGCCGGATGATCCCTGGAGTGCAACGGCAACGCATCGGGCGAAGCCGCGCGGAACGTGATTGACGTAATGTCGGTAAGAGGTCGGGCCTAGAAGGCCCTCCTACAAATATGTCGTGGTAGGAGGGCCTTCTAGGCCCGATCGCCCTATAAAAATTCTTCAGAAAAATCCTACATAAAAATAATCCATTCCTGACATCGCTGTTCTTCATGTTTCGAAATGCTGAAACCATGAAACCAAATTCAATTAATCGTGGGCATGCAGCCTTGCGTAAGGGCCGTGTTTCAATTGCCAGACAAATTTACTTTATTACTGTTTGTTGTGCAAAACGAGAATGTTTTTTGAAACCCGATATTGCTGTGCGCGCGGCTGCAAGCCCGTTGCACAGATTGCATCTCGAAAAACATATTACGCTTCTAACGTGGGTGTTAATGCCAGATCATATGCATTTGCTGCTTGAGCTGGATGATTCAAAAACCTTGTCGGCAAGCATGGTAAGAATAAATTCGTGTATTGCAATGGCGGTCAATCAGGCCCTGGATCGACATGGCCCCATCTGGTAGAGAGCTTATTGTGATCGAGGCTTACGCAGGCATGAGGATATTGATATAGCGATTCGTTATTTATTGAATAATCCGATTCGTGCAGGCGTGGTAGATAAAATTGAAATGTA
>JAYSXB010000216.1:0-9090 GCA_043717775.1 Arenimonas sp. | reverse complement strand
GGTGAGCTAATGGAACAGGTCGATTTCCATAAAGGCCGTGCCCCGGAAATGGTGACCTCACGTTTGCGGCGTTTGTATTTACGAGCCAATATGGACCTGCGGGAAATTAAAATATTGCGTGGTCTGTTCTCCGATACTCTGCGCATGTTGAAATCAAACCGCCCGCAATAAACACAAATATAATGTGCATTGGGTTAATCTAACCGCCATGAAATTAGTTCGAGAACAAGGTCGTTTGCGTTTGCGCTTGGGTTTGCGCGGGCAAATGTTGGGCTTGCTCGGCTTGATGATGTTCCTGGTGGTGATCATTTTTTCCATATTATGGATGAATGAAAAAACCAATCATCGTGAAATGCTTGCACTCACTGAAAGCGCCATGCGCACTATCGACCAGGAAAATTTAAAGCGTAAAGGTGAGTCCTTGGTGAGTCGCTGGACAGCAAATATTGCGGGCGCTCTTTCAGCTGAAGACTCTAGTGCATTAGAAAAAACATTGCATGATCTAAAAAAACAGAATGATGTTGTCTATGCGATTGTTTTTGATAATCAGGGCATTATTGTTGCCGATGCAGCCGAAGGCAGCAGCAACGGAAAACCCATGGTCGATCCCCTGGCTAGTGCAGTAAGCACCGCCGTTAGCGAAAATAAAATCGTATCGCAATGGAATGAAAAATTACTGGATATTTCAGCCCCGGTAATGAAGGCTGGCAAGCGCGTCGGCGGTTTGCGAATCGGCATGGTGCTTAATAAGCAATCGGCCAGTAATATTTCCTTGTTGCAACCTTTGAAAAATAATTTGAAACAGTCCAATGATCGGCATTGGCGCTGGTTGCTGGCAACGACCATCGGCATGTTTCTTATTGTGTTCGGATTACTATATTTACTGGAACGCCACGTTATTAGTCCGGTGCGGGATTTGTCTTTGGCGACCGATCAAATGGAGCAGGGCCGCTACGCTGATGTAAATTTATCCTCGAATCGCGAAGATGAAATTGGTGGCCTAACCCGCGCGTTCGCGCGTATGAGTTCCGGTGTTGCGCGGCATGACCGTGAAATTCGCCGCATGGCTTATACCGATTCACTTACCGGGCTGGCCAATCGTTTGGCATTTCGCGAAGAGCTTGAAGACCGCTTATTGACACTGCAAGCGCATAGTGGCGAGTTGGCTTTATTGTTTATCGACCTTGATGATTTCAAACGGGTAAACGATACGCTAGGCCATGAACTAGGCGATGAGGTATTGAACCAGCTGTCATTGCGAGTCAAGGCAACACTGGAAAAACATGGCTTACCCGGATCACAAGTCGCGCGCTTTAGTGGCGATGAATTTATTTTACTTTTTTTGAAATCCGATATTCGCAATAGCGCCAGTGACATGGCCGAAGATTTATTGGCTGAAATTCGCAAGCCACTGGTATTGCATGGCAATCCACTTTATCTGACGGCATCCATTGGCATTACCTTGTTTCCCTTCGATGCCAATGCGGCTGGTGTGTTGCTAAAAAATGCCGATATTGCGATGTATCAAGCCAAAGTCGCCGGTAAAAATTGTTATCGTTTTTATAGCCGTGCCATGGATCAGGCCGTCGAGCGTCGCGTGCAACTGGAACAGGATTTGCGAGGTGCATTTGAACGCGGCGAAATGGGATTGATGTATCAACCGATCTATAACTTGATCGATGGCCGGATCGTCGGTGCCGAAGCATTAATGCGTTGGCAACATCCGCGTTTAGGCATGGTGCCGCCGTCAACTTTTATTGAAGTCGCCGAGCAAAGTGGTTTGATCGAAATGCTGGGAAGGCATGCACTGGTACTCGCCTGCAACGATGCCGCCATGTGGGCCAGCACTGAAAAAACCTTGCCCTTCGTTTCGGTCAATGTGTCCTCTAAACAATTGCGTGGCGGCGAGCTGGTGGATGTGGTTGAAACCGTATTGGCATCGTCCGGCTTGAAGCCGCATCAACTGCACCTGGAACTCACTGAAACCGCGATTTTGAGCGATGAAAATCAGGCCAGTGTTCTACTCTCGCGTATTCGCGCGACCGGCGTAAAAGTATGGCTTGATGATTTTGGTACCGGCTTCTCCGGCTTGAGTCATTTGCGACGCGTGCCGGTGGATGGTGTAAAAATTGATCGCAGTTTTGTCACCGATTTATTACGCGACCCGGATGATCTTGCGCTGACGACATCGATTATCGCAATGGCACATTCACTCGGTATTACCGTCGTTGCCGAAGGCATCGAAACCGAAGGTCAGTACGCCGTGCTGCGCGAACGTGGCTGCGATCAAGGCCAAGGTTTTTGGATGGGTCGGCCCATGCTGGCACAGGAAGTAGCGAAGTTGTTTACGGCTTGATTGTCTTTTGTAGATGCATAGAATGCATGTGTCACGCGTCGCAATACCTCTCTATATGAAAACTGTGTGTGAGCGCGGCATAGAAAAATTATTATGTGTCAGATACGCGATACACGCGCCATAAGCACTTCATGTTTTTTATGTTCGGCTTCTGCAAGTAAGCGAAATTGACTCAGGCGTTTCATCCAGAGCTCGTTTTTCCCGCTCTCATCCTCCAGCCCTACATCGGGAATCCGGTTGAAGGATATCCGCATGGGTGCGGAATCCAGGGCCGATTGCGTGCTGCCGAAATACATCTTGTTGTTACCGTATTTTTTATTGATAGTGTCCAGTAGTTGTGTCAAGGCGGGGTTTTCGGGTATCTCGGAAAATAAGGAAGGGCAGGTACCTGCTCTTTCTATCAAGCCCGTCAGTGTCACCGCTACCGCCAAGGGCTTGCGAGTGTCCTTGCGCTGGGCAAGCACGTGTATCAGGCGATGCAATAGTATTTTTGAATCATCGGTAGCATCCATGCGTTCGGATACTTCCCAGGCTTCAAAGCCCAGATATTTCACTTTCACATGCAGGTGGCTGGCCAGTAAATTTTCGCCTCGCATCCGCATCGCGGCTTTCATCAGCAATTTTTTCAGAACCGCATTCACGCTTGAGGTATTGCGTAATTCTGGTGCCAGCACATGCGAATGGCCAATGGAGGATTTTTTACTTTTGGGTCGTTCGATAATCTCGCCCCGTAAAAGATCATGAAAACGCTCGCCTTCAATACTGCCCCAGACTTCCTTAAGCTTTGCCCGCGAGGAAAAACAAAGTTGCTCGACACTGTGAATGCCAAAGTGGCGCAAGCGTTTTTCCATATTATAGCCAACGCCGCATAAATCATTTATTTTCAAACCAAACAAGGCATCCGGAAGATTTTTTTGCTCGAGTACAACAAGACCATCGGGTTTTTGCATGTCACTGGCCGTTTTGGCAAGAAAACCATTGGGTGCGATACCGATGGAGCAGCGCAAACTATCACCCACGGTTTTTACACTCTGCTTGATTTGATGGGCAATTTCGATGGCACGCTGCGGTTCACGCTCGCGACCAATCAGCAGGCATTCGACTTCATCAATCGAGCTTGCAGCCTGCCTTGGGATACAACTTTCAATCGCATCCATTAGACGATTGTGGTATTTCACGTACAGCGCAGGATGCGCCTGCATCACCACCAATTCCGGGCAACGCTTTTTTGCTTCAGAAACAATAGTACCGGTCTTGATGCCATATTTTTTTGCTTCAACACTGGCTGCAATGCAGCAAGTGGTTTCTGCCACCACAGGAACGACAACGACCGGGCGGCCGCGCAGGGCAGGATTTTCCTGCTGCTCGACTGAAGCGAAGTAAGAATTGAAATCTACAAATAAGCTGCGTAGCGTCATGATGTTTTCCTGGACGCGGGCAACCAAGTTTACGCCCTTGCGTCTGTTATAAAATGAAATTCATCATGATTTTTAACCAGGGATGTCTCAATTATCGAGATAGCACGTATGTCTCATGAAACATTGATCCGTGAAACTGTTTCAATGGGAAGAGGCTGTAATTTGGAAAGGTAATTGTGTCGTTCATCCTTGCCCTGCCCATGGGAGCGTCCGTTAGGCGCGAAAGATCTGGCGTGATTTTTCGCGCCTAAGGGACGTTCCCACGAAAATTATTTTAGCTCCAAAAAAAACGCGGGGATGGCTTGAGAGAGTAAGCGCATCCCCACGTCCAGACGACTGTTGAATTACAGAACTCGGAATAAACGCGTGTTCATCGGTGAAACATAGCTGCGTTCGAGACGAACACGGCGTTGATCGGCTTGGCGTCTCCATGCGCTTTCAACAGCAAGATAGTTTTGCCATGCGGTCATCGGAAAGTCGGAAGGGTTATCAACGCGATAAGCACAAAATTCGCGGTAATCACTTACCGAATTTTCAAAGCTCGGCCAGCTAAGCTCGATCATCAAGGCATCATCAAGATGGCCAAACAACGCACGACCATCGGGAATGAGATCATCGTGCTTATCAAGATACGCCAACAGCAGGCGTGCACGTACGCGCTTGTTGGAATCCATAGTCCAGTCTGTGTCGCCCAGCATGCGGCGTAATGTTTCTGCGCGTGCAATACGCTCGGCGATCATGGATGCCACTTGCTCGGCCGACAAAGTTTGCAGACGGCGTGCCAGGCTGACCAGTGAGTCGGGATTTACGGTTTCTGCTTTGCAATATAAAGTACGAAGCAATGCGTTGAAATGAACAACGGCATCCACTTGCAGTGGCTTGCCATTGAGTTCATTGCGGCGTGCGGCGCCATACGACACCGGCAGGCGCAAACTGGCGACATTGTCAGTGTGGTGGTAGGCGTTCATAAAAAATCTCCTTAATGTGTTTGTTGTTGTTTTGATGCACGATTAGTTTGAACGCTTGCATAACGCTTTTCGCGTGGCCTAAGTCCTAATGACCAACGTCCTATAAAACCCTGTTGTTCTATGTCAAAAGTCATGCAATATTGACCGATAAGTCACAAATACATCACGGAACCTTTGTTTGGATGAAAAGATGAAACCTATTAAAAATATAGCGCTAATCGTATTATTCTCATGTTTTTCCTACACCTCGTTCGCAAAACAGGTGTTGGTAACGCAGGGCGCACTTGTTTTCAATAATTCCCGTTACGTGCAGGTCGATGATGTGCGTCTGCATGTACGCGATTGGTCAGGAAATACACCGGCAGGAAATGACAGCACGCTATGTCCGGTATTACTGGTACATGGTTTTGCCGGTTCAACATTCTCTTTTCGCGAACTTGCTCCGGCGCTCGCAAAAGCCGGGCATCCGGTATTGGCAATCGATTTGCCGGGCTATGGTTATAGCCAACGCAGTGCATTTAATGGCAAGGCGCCTGATGCGTTATGGAAATTGCTTGAGCAGGAACGCCCCGGACAATCCTGGTGTTTGCTGGGGCATTCGATGGGCGCAAAATTAGTCGGGCAAATGGCAGCGCTGAAGCCCCAGCGTGTACAAGCGATTGTGTATTCCGATGGTTCGCCATTGGTGTCTTCCGAGCGCAGAAAAAAATGGTTCGCCAGTTCCAGTTTTATTCGCAATATAGCCATTAACTGGATTGAAAAACATTATTTGAATCAAAAGAAATTTATCGAAGTATTGAGTCAAGCCTATGCGCGCCCGGCGACGAGCGAAGAGGCACAAGGATATTTAAAGCCCTTACTGCTACCGGGTACCGTTACGGCCGCTTTTTCGGGTTATGCAAAACAATGGTCGGATGATATTAGGCCTGCTCAAATCAATGCAGTTCCAAGTCTTATTATCTGGGGCGATAAAGACACTTGGATAAAACCGGAAGTAGGTAAAACGCTGGCAAAGAATATTCCGGCAGCAAAATTTTTGATGATTGCCGGAGCAGGGCATTGCCCGATCGAAACCCATTTTGCGAAAGTGCTGCCGACTATCGTGCAAAGATTTTCAGAAGATCCTAAAACAGAAAATCAAAAAGAAGAAGATATTAAAGCAGCGAAAATTCAATAAGCTCGCGCACCGGTGCAAAGCTGCGGCGGTGTTCGGAGCAGGGGCCGTGCAGTTTTAGTGTTTCAAAATGGCGTGCTGTTGGATAGCCTTTATGCTTGGCAAATTCGTATTGCGGAAATGCTTCATGCAGTTTGAGCATGTAAGCATCACGTGCGACTTTGGCCAAAATCGATGCCGCCATAATGCAGGTTTCGCGGGTATCGCCTTTTACCAGCGCCTCGGCTGAGCAGAGCAAGCCAGGCGGGATTTTATTGCCATCAATGAGGGCATGCCGGGGTTTAGTGCTTAACTCGTTCACGGCCCGACGCATGCCTTCCATGGTGGCCTTGAAAATATTAAGCCGATCAATATCTTTGGCATCAATAAAAATAATTTTCCAGGCGAGCGAGCGTTGCTGAATTAGCGGGAAAAGCTGTTCGCGCTTTTTTTCAGAGAGCGCTTTTGAATCGCCCAGTCCTTCTATCGGATTTTTTGGATCAAGAATCACAGCGGCACAGACGACAGGCCCTGCCAAAGGCCCGCGACCGGCTTCATCAACACCTGCAACAAGACGATAAGACTTGCTCACAGTTTCTGTGCTAGTTCAAGCACGGCATCGGCGGCAAGCACGCTTGCATCGCGTTTTAATTCCTGATGAATTCTGGTGAATGTCTGCATTAAAGCCTGATAATTTTCGGGTGAATCCAGCATCGGCTTGATTGCATCGGCAATATCCTCGGCGGTGCAATTATCCTGCATTAATTCCGGCACCACGGCTTCATTGGCCAGGACATTGGGTAATGAGTAGTAATTTATTTTCATCAGGCCAAAGGCTTTTACGATGAAATACGTCAGTGCCGAAATTCGGTAAGCCACTACCATCGGGCGCTTGGCGAGTAGTGCTTCCAATGCGGCAGTGCCGGAGGCGAGCAGAATGACATCGGCTGCAATCATGGCCTGATGGGATTGGCCATCGATAATTTGTAGATTGGCGATGTCTCGGTTTTTCAGTAAGCCTTCAATGCCAGTTCGACAGTATTTGTTCGCCGCCGGAATAATAAAGCCCAATTCGGAGTTATTTTTTTGTAGCAAAGCAATCGCATCCAGAAAGACCGGCAGCAAACGCTGGATTTCACTCATTCGGCTGCCTGGCAGTACTGCGATTATTTTTTTATCTGGTGGCAGGTTCAGGGATTGCCGTGCTGCATTTTTATCAGGGTGGATTTCGAAACGATCGGCAATCGGATGCCCCACAAAATCCGCAGTAACGTTATAGCGCGCATAAATCGGCGGCTCCAGCGGAAACAGGCAGAGCACGCGATCAGCCGATGCGGCTATTTTTTTTGCCCGAGATTCCCTCCATGCCCAAATCGAAGGGCTGACGTAATGCACGGTCTTAATGCCTTTGCGTTTGAGTTTTTTCTCGAGCCCAAGATTAAAATCCGGCGCATCGATGCCGATAAAAACATCCGGTTGCCAGGCAAGAATGCGTTCAAAAATGCTGTGTCGAAGTCGAAGCAGGCGAGGCAAGTGTCTTAAAACTTCGGTTAGGCCCATGACTGCCAATTCCTGACTGTCATGCCAGGCTTTGATCCCCGACTGCCGCATTAAATCGCCACCGATGCCGACAAATTCGGCATCGGGATAACGCGATTTTATTTCGGTAATTAATCCGGCACCGAGTTGGTCGCCGGAGGCTTCGCCTGCAATCAAGGCAAATCGAAGTGGTTTTTTCGATGTGGTCGTTTCGCTCACAGCCTAGCGAAGAATGCCGCGTTCACTACTATTAATAAACTCCAGCATCATGCCGACATCGGCCGATGTGGCTGCGCTGAGCGTAAGCTCTTCCTTGACGTCAGCCAGTGGTTTACCCGACATAAATACCGTGCGGTAAGCGCGCTTGATTGCGCTAATACGTTCGGCGTCAAAACCACGACGCTTCAAACCTTCGGAATTAATACCGCGAGCTTCAGCATATTTATTGGCCACCATAACAAAGGGTGGTATGTCGGCATTGATTAAGCTACCCATGCCAATAAAAGCATGCGCGCCAATTTTACAAAATTGATGTACGCCAACAAAGCCGCCAAGAATGACCCAGTCGTCAACCACCGCGTGACCGGCGAGCGTAGCGTTATTGGCAAAAATCGTGTTATTGCCGACTTGGCAATCATGCGCAATATGCACATACGCCAT
The DNA here is from genome assembly GCA_043717775.1 of Arenimonas sp. Classification (GTDB taxonomy): domain Bacteria; phylum Pseudomonadota; class Gammaproteobacteria; order Xanthomonadales; family Xanthomonadaceae; genus Arenimonas. The sequence goes on along the minus strand of JAYSXB010000216.1, from coordinate 996 downwards.
GATCCAATTGTCATTGCCGATGCGAGTGCTACCACCGCCATCGGCAGTGCCGCGACTAAAGGTAGTGAACTCGCGAATGGTATTGCGATCACCAATAATCAGTTCGGCATCTTCGCCAAAAAATTTCTTGTCCTGTGGATCGCCACCAATACTGGCATGGGAATAAATTTTATTTTCGCAGCCGATCTTTGTCGGCCCTTGGATGACGCAATGCGAACCAATGCTGGTATCGTCGCCAATTTCAACACGAGCACCGATAATAGTGTATGCGCCAATGGAAACATTGCTGCCAATTTTTGCACTGGCATCAATCAGGGCAGTAGCATGGATCATCAAGCCTTGCCTTCTGCACAAAGAATGTCGGCACTGGCGGCTACCTTGCCATCGACACGGGCAGTGCATTCATACATCGCCATATTGCGAATGGTGCGCTTCAAAATAACTTCGATATCGAGTTGGTCACCCGGCACCACCATTTTTGAAAAACGGGCATTATCGACTTTGACCAGATAAAATAATTTTTCAGATTTTTCCGGTGTGTCTTCCAATGATAATTGAGTCAGCAAGCCACCGACTTGCGCCATGGCTTCGACCACTAAAACGCCAGGCATAACCGGATGCCCCGGAAAATGGCCCTGGAAAAACGGTTCGTTGATCGTGACGTTTTTAATCGCACGAATACGTTTGTGCGGGTCGAGTTCAATAACGCGATCTACCAGTAAAAACGGGTAGCGGTGCGGTAATAGGGATTGGATTTTTATGACATCGACCGGTAGCGTCAGGCTCATACTATTCTTCTTTTTTAGCGACGCCTTTAATTTTACGCGCCATTTCGTCCAGATGTTTAAATCGCGCTGCATTTTTTCGCCATTCCCGGCTTTCTTGCAGCGGAGTGCCTGAGGTATATTCGCCCGGCTCGGTGATTGAATGTGTAACCAGGCTGAAAGCATTGATGCGGACCTTATCGCAAATTTCGATATGCCCAACAATGCCTGC
>JAYSXB010000215.1:0-1340 GCA_043717775.1 Arenimonas sp. | reverse complement strand
ACGAAGCCGGATGTTCGATTGCCGCTGTGGCGCGTGGCGCCAATACCCGAGTAGCCGGGGGTGACGGAGGAACCCCGGGGTCGTTTGCAGAAAGGGAGTCAGGACTTCCATCCGATTTATCACTATGCCTTTATCACCGATAGCAAAGAAGGTCTGATTCTGGTCAATGTCGATACCCTTGCCGACGGCGAACCTCGTAATAATTTTCTGACACGCGCACTGACCTGGAATGAAAATAATATTTTGCAAGGTGCGCAACACATCACCATTGGTGGCCATTATCTTTATATTACGGCGGATGCCGGCGTTGTCATTGTGGATGTTGATGACCCGATGAAGCCGAAGATCGCTTCGATTATCCCGATTGAAAATGCTCGTCGAAGCGCGCTGCAATTCCGCTATTTGTTCGTGACCGATTCCAGTGGCTTACATGTCGTCGATGTTACCAATCCCCGGCAACCTCGCGTCGTGTCCAATGCCCATATTGCGCTAAGCAATGCCAATGGTATTTATCTCGCACGCACGTATGCCTATGTGGCTAATGGCAAACAAGGGCTCGCGATTATTGATATCGAAAAACCCGAGCAACCGGTTCTTTATATGATGTTCAATGCTGATGGCCAATTGAACGACACCCGCGACGTGGTCGTGGGCTCGACCAATGCATCGCTGTTTGCCTATGTTGCCGATGGCAACAATGGCATGAAGGTTTTGCAATTAACCGCACCGGACACGCAGCCAAAATTTTATGGTTTTTCGCCCGAGCCAAAGCCACAGTTAATCGCCTGGCGTAAAACAAAATCCGCCGCGCTCACACTTGCAAAAGGTCTTGACCGTGACCGTGCGGTCGATGAAACCGGCGGACAAATTGCCGTCTTTGGCCGTGTAGGTTCGCGACCATTGAGTGCCGAAGAAATGCGAAAATTTTATTTGAATCCCGATGGCACACCCTGGTTCGTGAGTGATGAAGTGACACCATCAAAAGCTGCCACACAGAAAAAAGCGAGGTCGTCACGATGAATTTCCAAATACCTCGATTATTTTTTCTGCTCTGTCTCGTCATCAGCGATAGTGCGTTGGCGCAAAATAAACCCGCATTGCCATATCACTCCAAAGACACTTCTGTCGGTGTCGTGAACTGTGCCAGCAGCCTATGCCACGGTTCCATTACCGAATGGAAAGACTCCAATGTGTTACAAAACGAATACGTGACTTGGTCGCGTTTTGATAAACACGCACGCGCCTACGATGTTTTATTAAATGAAAAATCACAAAGCATCGCAAGAAAGTTTGGCTTGGGTATGCCGCCACAGAAATCCAAATTATGTCTGGATTGCCAC
>JAYSXB010000214.1:0-3554 GCA_043717775.1 Arenimonas sp. | reverse complement strand
GCGACAAACCTCGCCAGATCTGTCGCGCCTAAAGGCGCTCCTACGATATTTTTAAATCAAACCTTCCGCTCTCATTGCGGCCTGCACAGCGGGCCGTTGAAACATCATGGCTGAATGCGCAGCGAGTTTCGGCCAGCGATTAATATCAATTTTGAACATCTTCAGCCAGTTCATTACCGTGAATAAATAAGCATCGGCAACACTGTATTGATTGTTGATAGCGAATTTATCATCGCCCAATTGGTCGCTGAAAGTGTTTAACCGCGCTTCAATGCGCGCAATGGTCGCTTGGCGCGCATCATCAGTCAGCGCTGAATTAAACAGCCCGCCAATCATTTTGTGTAATTCGGAATTAATAAAAGTCAGCATCGATTGCAGTTTGTAACGCTCAAAACTCCCGTTGGCAGGCGCGAGCTTGGAATCGGGTGATTTGTCGGCGATATATTGCAAAATTGCGACGCCTTCATTCAATACAACGTCATTATCAAGCCGTAGTGATGGTATGTAGCCATATGGGTTAATTTTGCTGAAGTCTTCGCCGTCCAGTGTGGTCTTGGTTTTTAAATCAACTTTGGAAATATCGAAAGCTTGGCCAGTTTCTTGCAGAGCGATGTGGGAAGCAAGCGAACAGGCACCGGGTGCGTAATAAAGTTTCATAAGCATTGACTCCTTTAAATGAGGATGAATTCCTAAGCTGTGGGCTAAATTAATTTTTTCAATCCACTAAACCAATTTGCTGGCAAACGCACATAACAGCTCTTGCGCAATACTCGCGCCTGCCAAGGCCGTGATATCGCTAACATCGTATGGCGGCGCTACTTCCACGACATCCATGCCAATAATATTCAGCCCATTCAGGCCGCGTATTAATTGCAAACCAATATGGGTATTGAAGCCGCCGACGACAGGCGTTCCAGTGCCGGGCGCATAACTGGGGTCGAGAAAATCAATATCAAAACTGACATAACATTTTGTATTACCAACGCGTTGCCTGATTTTTTCGATGCAGGCGGTGACACCATGTTCGTGCAGCCAGCGTGCATCTAAAACTTCATAGCCATGGGTTTCATTGTTATAAGTTCGCATGCCAATTTGAATGGAATGGCCTACATCAACAATGCCTTCTTTGGCAGCGTGATAAAACATGGTGCCATGATCAATGCGACCATCGGCATCGGCCCAAGTGTCGCTATGTGCATCAAAATGGATTAATGAAATAGGTCCATGCTTGGCATGTAAAGCTTTCAGAATAGGATAAGAAACAAAATGATCGCCGCCCAAAGTCAGCGTGGCAACGTTCTGATCAGCAAAATTTTTATAGGCTTGAGTTATTATATCGGGAATTTGATGTGGCCTTCCCTGATCAAAAAATACATCGCCCCAATCAATCACATTGAGTTTCTCGAACGGGTCGAAAGCCCAGGCATACGGCTGCGCCCAAGCCAAGTTTGCCGAAGCTGCACGAATAGCACGAGGCCCAAGCCGAGCGCCGGGACGGTTGGTGGTTGCTAAATCGAACGGAACGCCAACCACAGCCACATCAACATTTGTCAGGTCTTTTGTATAACGGCGGCGTAAAAAACTTAAGGCACCGGAATAAGTCGGCTCGGCTCTTGTGCCATAAGGAGATTCGCGAGTAAATGCGAGGTCAGTAGTGGAAGGTGTAGCGGTAGATTTCTCATCGTGTGACATAGAGGGCTCCAATAAAGTAGTCCAATCGTCATTTCTCCACATTGATTGTGGTGGCCGGGACGAGGGTCACCGGTATTGCATTGTTTGTTATTTATGGCTATTCCACTAACTGACCCGAATCTTATTGAACGAATTATAGCTAATCTTTGAAATATTCTTGCATCACTCAGTTCGGCTTCTTGGTAGAGCCAATCTTGCCCATAATTTCCTTACATACCAGCCTGTGCTGATGCTCTGCGTAGGAGCGCTCACGAGCGCGACAGATCTCAAATCTGCGATATCAATAAAAGTAAAAGGTCATTGTGCTGAAACTGGATGGCGAAATATTTATCCGCATCGCAGACCTGTCGCGCTCGTGAGCGCTCCTACGGGTTGAATATTGGGATGACGGATTAATTTTTGTGTGTAAATTTGATTGCATAGATTTCCTCACATCGATGATTTCCCGAGTTCCGACATCACTTCATCGTCGGCATTACAAATTCAGCACCGGCACCGCCACGCGGCCAGCGCGCCGTAATGGTTTTCATGCGTGTATAAAAACGTACACCGTCGGTGCCGTGCATATGCAGCGGGCCAAACAGCGAGCGCTTCCAGCCGCCAAAACTGTGGAAGGACATGGGTACTGGAATCGGCACGTTAATTCCGACCATGCCGACCTGGATGCGATGCGCAAATTCGCGTGCAGCTTCACCGTCGCGGGTGAAAATTGCGGTGCCGTTGCCGTATTCGTGATTGTTGATCAAGTCGCAGGCGTGCTCGAAAGTACTTACACGAACAACGCAAAGCACCGGGCCGAAAATTTCTTCGTCATAAATCTTCATGCCGGGTTTTACATGGTCAAACAAACAGCCGCCCAGAAAAAACCCCTCTTCGTATCCGGCGATTTTTAAGCCACGACCATCGACGACAAGTGTTGCACCATCGGCAACGCCACCATCGACATAGGCTTTGACTTTGTCGCGATGTGCACAGGTAACTAATGGGCCCATATCAGGATTGTCTTTACCACCGGGCCCAACGCGTAATGCCGCGACTTTAGGCGCTAGATTTTCGATTAGCTTGTCGGCAGTATTATCACCAACACAAACCGCGACCGAGATCGCCATGCAGCGCTCGCCTGCCGAACCATAACCGGCACCGAGCAAGGCATTGCTGACGCCATCAATATCTGCATCCGGCATTACAACCAAATGATTTTTTGCACCACCGAGTGCCTGCACGCGTTTGCCATTGCTACAGCCACGCGAATAAATATATTCGGCGATGGGCGTTGAACCAACAAAACTTATGGCTTGAATTCTGGGTTCATCAAGAATCGCATCGACCGATTCTTTATCGCCATGAACGACATTGAAGACGCCATCTGGAAGACCAGCTTGATGCAGCCATTCGGCAATTAATAATGCAGGCGAGGGGTCGCGTTCGGAGGGTTTCAGAATGAAAGTATTGCCACAGGCGATGGCAATCGGAAACATCCACATCGGCACCATGCAAGGAAAATTGAAGGGCGTGATACCGGCAACAACACCCAGCGGCGCGTACTCACTCCAGGAATCGACACCGGTGCCGACATTCATCGAATGTTCGCCTTTGAGCAAATGCGGAATACCGCAAGCGAACTCGACAATTTCCATGCCACGGGTGATTTCACCCATCGCATCGCTAAATACTTTTCCATGCTCCAGCGTGATGGCGTGCGCGAGGGTTTCAAGATTGGCTTCGACCAATTCCTCAAACTTAAAAAGTACTCGCGCACGATTGAGCGGAGTGACCTGCGACCAAGTTTTGAAAGCTTGTTCGGCGATATCGACGGCATGGCGAATTTCATCACTATTGGCCAGCGGTACTTTTGCGAGTAC
>JAYSXB010000213.1:0-3561 GCA_043717775.1 Arenimonas sp. | reverse complement strand
TCAGGCACCTGCGCTTGCGCCAACACTTCCCATGCTAGTTCGCACAGATGGCAGTGATCACGCTGAAAAAGAATTAAATGAGACATTAATAGGGGCTTAGGGCTGGAGGCTAGGTATTACGGCTTAGGCACAAGATCGAAATTATTCTGATCTCGCGTCACATTGGTCTAACAAGAGGGTGATTCAACGCTCGCCATTGGGAAGCAGCATAGCAGCAGAAAAGCCCCAAATCCCTAGCCCCAGCCCCTGCTCTTAAAGGCATACAATACGCCATCGTAAAGGGAAGCTCATCATGGCAGTTAGCACGTTTGATTTGTTCAAAATCGGCATTGGCCCGTCATCATCGCATACCGTCGGCCCGATGCGCGCCGCGGTTCGTTTTGCACAACGCTGGTTGCGAGATACCGACTTGATGAAAATCACGACACGTATACGCGTGGAATTATTTGGCTCGCTGGCACTCACCGGTCGTGGCCACGGCACCGACAAGGCAATTTTGATGGGACTTGAAGGTCATTGGCCAAATGAAATAAATCCCGACGATATTCCCGATACACTTGCTCGAATACGCAAAGACAAAAAACTTCTTGTCTTGAATACCCATGAAATTTCTTTCGACGAGAAAACCGATCTCGTATTCAACAAACGGCAAAAATTGCCGTTCCATTCCAATGGCATGCGCTTTACTTCCTTCGATTCCGATGCCAACGTATTGGCAACACGCGATTATTATTCGGTCGGCGGCGGCTTTGTCGTCAATCAGGATGAAGCCGCAGAAAATCGCATTGTGGCCGATACCACCGAACTCAAGTATCCCTTTCACAGTGGCGACGAACTTCTGGCACAGTGTGAAAAAAATAAAATTACCATTGCGCAGTTAATGTTTGAAAACGAAAAAGCCTGGCGTAACGAAGCTGAAATATTTGCAGGTCTTCGAGAAATTTGGTGCGCGATGCAAGACTGTGTTGCCCGCGGTATCCGTGAAGAAGGCATTTTGCCCGGCGGCCTGAAAGTAGTGCGCCGCGCACCTGCCATGCATAACGATCTTGTGATGCGGCCCGAAGCCGCCATGAAAGACCCGCTCACCGTACTCGACTGGGTGAATTTATATGCCCTTGCCGTCAATGAAGAAAATGCCGCTGGTGGTCGCGTCGTTACCGCACCGACCAATGGTGCCGCCGGTATTGTTCCTTCCGTGCTGCATTATTTTGATCGCTTCTGTGCCAATGCCAGCGAACAAGGTGTGTTTGATTTTCTGCTAACGGCATCGGCCATTGGCATTTTATATAAAGAAAATGCATCGATCTCTGGCGCTGAAGTCGGTTGCCAAGGCGAAGTCGGCGTTGCCTGCTCGATGGCAGCAGGTGGTTTAACAGCTGCATTGGGCGGCAGTTTAGGGCAAGTCGAAAACGCGGCCGAAATTGGCATGGAACACAACCTTGGCCTTACCTGCGACCCGATAGGTGGCTTGGTGCAAATACCCTGCATTGAGCGCAACGCGATGGGCGCGGTAAAGGCAATCAACGCCAGTCGCATGGCCTTGCGTGGCGATGGTAAACATCGAGTTTCGCTAGACAAGGTTATTAAAACCATGCGTGACACCGGTCGTGATATGGCCGAAAAATACAAGGAAACATCGCGTGGCGGCCTGGCCGTCAATGTTATCGAATGCTGATATCAAGATGCCATGCCCCTTGATTTCGCTCTAACATCGGTGCATAAAACAGGCATGGCTGCAAATGGATAACGCATGACGCGCGTACTACTTTTTTTTGTTCTCTATCTGCTCGGCGCCTATCTTGCCGAGGCATTTATTCATGCGCCCGGTCAAGTGTCACTATTCTGGCCATCGTCTGGCCTAGCTCTTGGTTTTTTGATTCGTTACGGTTTGCACTGGCTTATAGCACTCGTCTGCGCCATTGTATTAGTACATATTTTCATCAGTCCGGTACCTGTCAGTTTTTTGTTTTTCTCAGTGATGAGTAATGTAACGGGCGGTGCGCTGGCGGCTATCTATGTGCGCCGTAAAAATTTACCTACTTTTATTTCAGTTCGTAGCGGCTTTGTATTGTTACGTGGCGGAATAATCATGGCGAGTGTTAGTGCATTGATCGGCACGTTCGGCCTGCATGTTGCCGACATGATCGACAGTGAAACTCTCTGGCCAGCATTTGCAAAATGGGGTATGGGCGATTTGCTTGGCATTATTAGCGTAGCGCCCACGGTTTTTTTATTGACCACTCATCCATCGACCAATCCCGACCAGCCTTTAAACAGCGAATATGGAAAAACTCGGGAAAAAATAAGCTGGTTGATTTCTTTATTCTCTACCTATGCCTTGGTTTTTTTAGGCGGCAGCACGGGTAGCAATTACGCTCTTGGGCTATCGGCATTACCCATCGCCTTGATTATTTGGAGCTCGATTCGTTTTCAACCGATATGGACCGCTGCAGGCATTACCGTCACCATATTAATTTTGACTTCCATGACCGGCTTTGGCATGGCGGGTTTCAAACCGCCGGACACCTTAATTGATGCCGCGCTGTTACTGACTTTTTTATGCCTAATCTCGATTATTCCCTTGGTCTTGGTCGCTGCCAATCACGAAAATAGAATTGCAACGCGAAAAATGATTCGCCGCGCAACCACCGACAGCGCGACCGGGCTTGCAAACCGTACCGCGTTTGAAGAAGCCGCCCGCGAAGCACTTGGCAAAAGTGGCTTGCCACAAACACTGGCGTATCTTGATCTGGATCATTTTACCCTCGTCAACGACACTGCCAGCCATGCAGCGGGCGATGAATTACTGCAAGGAATTTCTTCATTGCTGGTCACCAAATTGCATGTTGGCGATCGTCTATTTCGAATTGGCGGCGATGAATTTGCATTGCTGCTACTTTGCGAAGGTAAAGAAGCCGAACTTCGTTGCCAGCGAATTTTACAAGCGATTGAAGCATTTAGAATTGGCTGGGCGTCCAATATGATTTCCACCACTGCCAGTATTGGCATGGTGACCTTGCGTCCAGGTCAAAGTGAATTTGCCGCCTTGCTTTCACAAGCCGATGCGGCTTGTTTTACTGCAAAAGAACTCGGTGGCAATCGCGTTTTTATTTCCAGTTTACTTGAACCCCTATCACAAGATCGTACCGAAGCCATGCGTTGGGCCGTACGTATTCGTGACGCACTCAATCAAAACTTGTTTGAAATTGATTGCCAAACCATTATCTCCTTAAAAAACCCGAGCGATCGCGGACGTTATTTTGAAGTATTACTTCGCATGCGCGACCCGGTAACCCAGCAGCGCTTATTGCCGGGGTATTTTATTCCGGCGGCCGAGCGCTTTCATCTCGGCACCCAAATTGATCGACATGTCGTTGAACTGGTCTTGAGTTGGATGGAAAAACATCCCGAAGCCGCAGACACCGTCAGTGGCTGTTCGATTAATCTAACCGCCGCTTCTATGGTCGATGAAAGTTTTTCGCAATTTTTAAAAACCCGTATATTGACTTCAAGTTTTTCTGCCAGAAAAATTATTTTTGAAATTACCGAAACCAGCGCCGT
>JAYSXB010000212.1:0-3567 GCA_043717775.1 Arenimonas sp. | reverse complement strand
TTTATGCACACCGCCCGTAGCGGCAATATGACGCGGGCGGCGGAGCAGTTAAATGTCACGGTCAGCGCGCTTAGCCATCAAATGCGCCGATTGGAAGAGCGCATGGGCAAGCGTTTATTGGTGCGCGGAGCTCGCGGCATACAGCTCACGGACGAAGGCCAAGACCTCTATCAAAAACTGGAACCGCATTATCAGGCAATTGAAATATTACTAAGCCCACATACGGTTTCGCGCGGCGATAGTTTAACGATTAGTACATTGGCCTCGATGGCGAATGCTTGGCTATTGCCGCGCTTGGTTGAATTTGTACGATGGCATCCGGAAATTCAAATTAATTTTGATTCTTCGGTACGCATGGTCGATTTCGACAAAGAGTTGAATATTGATGCCGCCATTCGTTTCGGGCCCGGTACATGGCCAAAATTAAGTTCGTACCACCTGCTCGATGAATGGATTAGCCCTGCGACCAGCCCGACCCTGATGAAACAATTAGGCAAGCCAAGATTGTCTGAATTACATAAGTGCCCGCTGATTGATGACCCTTCCGGCCGCTGGCAGCGCTGGTTCAAGCATTTCAATTTGCCACAGCCCAAGCGCTACGTCGCAAAATTCAATGAAGCCGAAAGCGCCCATCGCGCAGCGGCCGAAGGTGTCGGCATTGTCTTGGCGCGACACATACTGGCTGAGCCATTCATTCAAGCCGGCCGTTTACGTTATTTAAGCAAACAAAAATTGCCGGCCGAATACCAGTATTATTTAGTGTATCCGGAGCGTTCAAAAAATCATCGCGGTTTATTACATTTCAAAAACTGGTTAGAAACACAGGTTAAAGCAAAAGAGTGAATTCATGAATATTGCCGAACCGCAGCAAATGCAAATAGATCCTTTGGCCTTGCCAAGCGCGGTCGCCATTCGCGATGCCTTTCTAGACTACAACGCCAAGTTTTCCGATGTCACCAAGAAAGCCAAAACCTGTTTTGAACAACGCGACTGGGCCGGTTCGCGCAGTGATGCCATTGCGCGGATCGAACTTTACGATCAATGCATTGCCGACATCAGCGACAAGCTCAGCGACCGCATGGCCGATCAATCGAGCAACGCCTATTTGTGGCAAGGTATTCGGCAAGCCTACGAGCAATTAATTTCGCCTTTGCTGGATCGCGAATTGTTCAAAACTTTTTTTAATACCTTGACCCGGCGTTTTTTCAAAACCCGCGGTGTCAATGCCGAGATTGAATTTATTGCCTTGGCGATCGAGCCGACCGACCGCATCACGCATCCGGTTGCCCGGCACAACTATGTGTTGTCGGAAAGCCTGAGCTCTTTGTTCGTGCGTGTGCTCGCCGACTATCCGTTCGCCGCCTCGTATCAAAACCCTGAAGCTTGCGCTAAAAAAATTGCCGATACTTTGCTGGCCCGTTTTGAACAATGGCCAGAACCGGCAGTATTGGCAGTGGAATTGCTCGATACGGTTTTTTATCGTGAACGCCGTGCCTATCTGGTGGGACGCATTTTAGGCCGTGAAAATTACGCACCTTGTATATTGGCATTGGTTAACGAAGAGTCGGGCATTCGGGTCGATGCGGTCATAACATCACGGCAACATGCTGCAGTTTTATTTGGCTATACCCATAGTTATTTTCATGCCGATTTGCCCACTGTCGGCGATGCCGTGGTGTTTTTGCGAACTTTATTGCCGGGCAAACCGATTGATGAAATTTATACGGTGCTCGGTCGTGCCAAACAAGGCAAAACCGAACGCTATCGGCATTTTTTTCGTTATCTGGAAGAACATCCCGAACAAAACTGCAAACATGCAGACGGTGAGCGCGGCATGGTGATGGCGGTATTTACTCTTCCCGGGTATCCGCTGGTGTTCAAATTGATTCGCGATAAATTCGCGTTTCCAAAAAACATCGCGCGTGAGCAGGTGCTGGAGAAATATCATCTGGTGTTCAAGCATGATCGCGTCGGTAGATTAATTGATGCGCAGGAATATCGCTTTCTGCGTTTTCCGCGCGAGCAATTTACCGATGCCATGCGGGAAGAATTATTGAAAGAGTGTAGTGAGTCAGTCAGCGAGAATGGCCAGGATATTGTCATTCACCATTGCTATGTCGAACGCCGCTTACGACCCTTGAATTTGTATGTTCGCGAAACCTCGGAAGAATTGGCACTTGCCGCGATTCTCGATTATGGTCAGGCGATTAAAGATCTGGCCCGTAGTAATATTTTTCCTGGCGATTTATTGCTGAAAAATTTCGGTGTTACTCGCCATGGCCGCGCCATTTTTTACGATTATGATGAACTGTGTCTGGTCACCGAATGCCGCTTTCGCAAATTACCGGAAGCCAAAAACGACGAAGAAGAAATGCATCACGGCGCCTGGTATTATGTAGCCGACAACGATGTATTTCCCGAACAGTTTCCGCGTTTTCTAGGATTGAGTGTGGCCCAGCGTGAAGCCTTGCTGGCCACGCATGGTGAAATTTTTGATGCCGCCTGGTGGCAAAAAATTCAGAGCGATATCCAAGCCGGCATTTTTACCGATGTGCCGCCGTATCCCGACCGGCTGCGATTAAGTTCATCGTAGGGTGGGCACCGCCCACCAAACGTACACGCAATATCAAACAACGGTGGGCGATGCCCACCCTACGGTGTTTATTTAAGGTATTGTTTGCAGCATCAATAATCTCGGAGTGTGAAATGAAAAAATTATTATTAGCTCTGGCCTGCGTCAGCGTGATCACTGCCTGCCACTCCGATGGCGGCAGCAAACCAAGCGCTAGACAAGAAGCCAAACAATTTGATTCGGCCATTACTTCCGTGTTGGCAGGCGATTGGCGTTCACCGCAAAACAGGGCGCGTGATAAATACCGTCACCCGCAGGAGACACTCGGATTTTTCGGCATAAAGCCAAGCGATACCATTATTGAAATTACACCAAGTGCCGGTTGGTACACCGAAGTGCTTGCGCCTTTGGTTAAAGGTAAAGGTCGTTATTTTGGCACCGTCACCGATCCGGCAAAAACCAGCAGTGATGCATCGCGTGATTACAACACAAAACAAAACAAGGCATTACGCGAAAAAATTGCCGCCCGTGCCGATGTTTATGGCGATGCCAGCCTGCTTGAAATCGACCCAAAAGCACCGGTGATTGGTGACTCGGGCAGCGCCGATGTCGTACTGACGTTCCGTAACGTGCACAACTGGATGGGAGCCGGCACCCAGGCTGAAATGTTTGAAGCGTTTTTTGAAGTACTGAAACCAGGTGGCACCTTGGGTGTCGTGGAACATCGCGCTAAAGACGATGTGCCGCCGGGCGACAAGACCGGTTATGTAGGCGAAGCGCAAGTGATTGCCATGGCTCTCGCTGCCGGATTTACCCTGGATGCCCGCAGTGAAATCAATGCCAATCCAAAAGACACTAAAGATTACGTCAATGGTGTTTGGACGCTGCCGCCGAATTTACGCGAAGGTGAAAAAGATCGCGCAAAATATCTGGCGATTGGCGAAAGTGATCGCATGACATTGCGTTTCAAAAAGCCGCTATAAGAGTATTCGTAG
>JAYSXB010000211.1:0-49233 GCA_043717775.1 Arenimonas sp. | reverse complement strand
TTTATTGCATTCGTCTGTGCATTTTCCTTAATAGCCACTGCCGCGATCGCGAAAGAATTCTCCAGTGTCGAAGAACAAATGTCTTCGCGTGATTTCAAAGCCGCGGGTTTGGAAAAACTCAGTCCCGAAGAATTGGCAGCGCTGAATGCCTGGATTCGCAGCAACCCATCCACTTCAGGTGCTGGTGTTAGCTATAACCGTGCTGCAGACGACTTGGTTCGTATTGGTTTCGAGGATTCCGATGCACGTGAAGTTATTACCAGCAATATCATTGGCGAATTCAAAGGCTTTAATAACGGAACCACTTTTAAACTCGACAACGGGCAAACCTGGCAAGTTGTTGGTGGCGAACTGGTGGGCATCAAAGCCATGAGCAACCCTAAAGTCACCATACGGCCAGGACTAGTTGGCGGTTGGCGCTTGCAGATCGATGGCTATAATTCGGTCGCAAAAGTTAAACGCGTCCGGTAAGTTGCTCTAGCTGTTTAGCCAAGCGCTTGGCAGAGACCGAGCGCTGGGTGCCGAGCTCTTGTGCAAAAACTTGCACACGTAGTTCTTCACAATCCCAACGAAATTGCTGCCAGGCCAGATCTTGCATCTGGCCTTTTTCTTGGGCGCGATTAAGTGCATCGGTAAAGTTTTTTAATTCCAACATGCGCGTTTGATCTTTAATCGGATCTGCCAAGGCCCGCTCAGCGCGCAGCGCAATCGCTTTTAAATAGCGCGGAAACTCTTTCAAGCCAATCGCTGCGGTTTCTCGCAGAAAACCGGGATGCACCAAGTTGCGAAGGTGGGTTTTCAGATCATCCAAGTTCGCTGTTGCCCAGCCCATTAAATTAGATTCAAGTTTTGGCTTTATTTGCGCGTAGCTCGCCAAGATAGTTTCAGCAAGCGTCAGGTTTTTGACAGCTTCGGGAAATAAATCTCGGCTCAGGGTTTGTATGCGTGCTTCAAATTGCGCCTTGTCGCGAATGTCTGACAAATCATGTTGCAATAGTGCTTTTAATGCTGCACTCACAATGTCTTCTCGAAGCCTTTCCGAGCTTTCAATGGCGGCGTAAAGCAAACCTAATTTCGGCGACACCGGCAATTGTTTTCGCGCTTGTTTTATTTTGTCAGCTAACGCGAATTCGGCGCAACGTCGCACACCGCGCTCATGCTCAGCATGTGCCTGCTCTTTATCGGCGAACACCCGCAAGGCAAGGCTTTCGCCATCATCGACCAAGGCTGGATAAGCCAGCACGCCGGCAGCACCGGGAACTTGCAAGGGAATGGGCGATTCAGGGAAAGTCTTCAAGCCTTCTTGCAATAGTTTTTCGCCCGCATGCTCGGCAAAAGCCTTTTCGGCCTGCGGACCGAAGCGTTTTTTCAGCTCGGCTAAATCACGCGACTGCGCTAGTATTATTTTTGCATTGTCGTGTTTGCTATCGGCCACCCGCAGATTCATTTGCAGATGTTTATCAATATTGCTTTCATCGAAATCGAGTGCCTGCACCGGTGCGCCGGTTGTGCGGCTTAAAAACCTTGCCAGCTCGCCACTGATTGCATCGGCAGTGGGCAATGGATAAGCCTGTGCGAAAGCACGAGCAAAATCTGGCGCGGGCACATAATTGCGCCGAAGATTTTTCGGCAGACTTCTAATCAGTGCCGTGGCTTTTTCTTCAGTCAGACCCGGCACCAGCCAACCAAGTCGTGCGTTATCGAGCGCCATTAAAAGATGTAGCGGAACATCCAGCGTTACGCCATCGTCTTCACTACCGGGTTCAAAGCGATAATGCAGCGCCAGTCGCGCATCGCCCATCGCAAAATATTTTGGAAAGCGATCACTTTCTTTATCACTATTAGGCAATAAATCCGACAAGGACCATTCCAGGCTTTTTTTCTTATCAGGCGCCAGCTTGTGATACCAGGCATCGAAACCCTGGGCACTATTAATTTCTGCCGGCACACGATCAAGATACCAACGTGCCTGCCAGTCTTCGTCGGCGACAATACCAGCTCGCCTTAGCTTGGCTTCTTCTTCAATGGCTTTTTCAAGCGTGTTTAGATTTCTTGACCCCAAGGGCGAGCGTGAATTTATTTCACCGGTTAATAAAGCCTGCCGGATAAATATTTCACGCGCTTCAAGCGGATACAAACCGCCGTAGTGCATTGGCTTTTTTGCCGCCAACAACAAACCAAATAAAGTAATTTGCTCATAACCAATCACACGGCCTTGAGCGCGCGACCAATGCGCGTCGAAATGTTTACGTGCTAGCAAGTGATTGAGTTCAGCAATCACCCATTCGGGCTCGATTTTTCCCAGCGTTAAACCCCAGATTTTCTGGGTGTCCAGAATATTGGCGGCCAATACCCAGGCGGGTGAATTTTTCGCCAGTGATGATCCGGGGAATAAACTGAATTTTCGTTGCCTTGGCGCGTCGTACAAACCTTTTTCCGATTTGTGGCCGATATTGCCCGGCAAGCCCGCGATCAAGGCACGATGCAATAAAGGATATTCAGCCGCCACATCGTTTTGTTGCCAGCCGAGCTGCTCGGCACTCAATAAAAGCTGACGATGCAATTCGCGCCATTCGCGCATACGCAAAAAACCCAGAAATTTTTTCTCGCACCAGCCACGTAATTTCGATTGGGTAAGGTCTTCATGCGCCGTTTTATAGGCGTCCCAAAGTTTCAGAATACTGACGAATTCCGATTGTGCATCAATAAACTCGGCATGCGCGCGATCAGCGGCTTCGCGGGCATCGCCCGGTCGCTCTCTTGGCTCCTGAATACTCAAATAGGCAGCGATGATCATTACTTCGCGCAGGCAGCCATGATGCTTTGCGGCGATCAACATGCGTGCCAATTTCACGTCGATGGGCCACATCGACATTTGTCTGCCGATGTCAGTCAATAATCTTTGTTTATCGACGGCACCCAATTCGGTGAGTTGTTGCCAACCATCGGCGATGGATTTAGCATCGGGTGCATCAATAAACGGGAAGTCTTCCAGTCGTCCCAAGCCAAGACTTAGCATGCGCAAAATAACGCCAGACAAAGATGCCCGCAGAATTTCCGGGTCGGTATAAGTGGCACGCGATTGGAAATCGGCTTCCGAATACAGACGGTAGCAGATGCCTGAAGCAATTCGCCCGCAACGACCTTGGCGCTGATTCGCGCTCGCCTGCGAAATGGCTTCAATATGCAGACGATCGAGTTTTTGTCTCGGGCTATAACGCTTGATGCGGGCAAAGCCCGGATCAATAACATAGCGAATACGCGGAACCGTGAGCGAGGTTTCCGCTACATTGGTGGTCAATACAATTCGACGATGCGGACCGGGATTAAAAACCCGATCCTGATCTTTTACCGAAAGCCTTGCGTACAAAGGCAGAATTTCGGTATTGCGATATTTTTTTCGCTCCAGCAATAAATGAGCATCGCGAATTTCGCGCTCGCCGGGGAGAAATACCAGCACATCGCCCATGGGGTCTTCACGGGTAATTTCATCGGCGGCGCGAAGAATCGCATCGCTGACGGAAATATCTTCCTTCGCCTGTAGTGTGTCTTCGCCTTCATCAGATAAAACCGATGGCTCGCCAATCGGACGATAACGAGTTTCCACTGGATAACTGCGGCCTTCGACGTTCACGATCGGCGCATCGAAAAAATGTTTT
The DNA here is from genome assembly GCA_043717775.1 of Arenimonas sp. Lineage (GTDB taxonomy): Bacteria > Pseudomonadota > Gammaproteobacteria > Xanthomonadales > Xanthomonadaceae > Arenimonas. The sequence goes on along the minus strand of JAYSXB010000211.1, from coordinate 45,574 downwards.
GAAAAGCGTTCGGTATCAATGGTGGCCGAGGTAATAATAATTTTTAGATCGCGCCGTTTTTTTACCAGATTTCGCAAATAGCCCAGCAGGAAATCAATATTCAAACTGCGCTCATGTGCTTCGTCAATAATTAAAGTGTCATAACGCGACAGCCATTTATCCGAATGAATTTCGGCCAGCAAAATACCATCGGTCATGAATTTGATATAGGTGTTATCACTGACCTGCTCGGTAAAGCGGACCTGGTAACCGACCGCCGCGCCCATAGACACCTGCAGCTCTTCAGCAACCCGGCGAGCAACCGCACGGGCCGCGATTCGTCGGGGTTGTGTGCAACCGATCATGCCGGCCTGCCCGCGCCCTGCGGCTAAACACAGTTTTGGCAATTGCGTGGTTTTACCAGAACCGGTTTCGCCGGCAATAATAATGACCTGATGTTGACTGATCAATTCGATAATTTTTTCGGCTTCGCGCGCGACCGGCAAATCATCATTAAAAGTCGGGGTCGGTGCCTGGGCAGCCCGGCGGGCTTTTTCTTCACAAGATTTTTGAAAGGGCAGCTGGAATGCCAGTAACAAAGTCGCCTCCTGCTTGGCGGCGTATTTTGCCCACAAACCGTGTAAGCGCGACTGGTCGCGGCTCATGGCAAACGTGAAATCTGGCCGTGCTGGTTTTATAGCTTCGTTAGTTGTCATTTGTGTGAAAGCGATAGCAATAAAGCCATCTTGGATGACTTATCATTCAGAAAAAGCGGAGTATCTTTGTCGTCATTATAGTCTTGATTAATAATTACTTGATTGATTTGAAGATTAAATAAGACCCATGTCGAATATTGTTGAAAGCATAGTTCGCAGCACCGACCGACGCAGAATTGCCGAGGCGCTGGTGTTTGCAATGGCCGATTGCATTATGCTTTCGGTCAAGACTCGCGCTTTTGCCTGGAATGTGACCGGTCCGTTTTCTGCTTCCTTGCGCCCCATGTTCATCTTGCAGCACAAGGATATGGAAATCGCGATCGAAGAAATATCGATGCGCATACGCTTTTTAGGCAACCCCGCACCCACTGCACTAAGCCAGTTATTGTCCCTGTCCAATATTCGCGAAGAATCCGAAGTGCTGGAATGGCGTGAAATGGTCAGCCAATTAGTACAAGACCAGGCCATAGCGGCACAATCGGCAAAGCAGGTTTATAACTTCGCCGAACTAACCACCGACACCGCCACGCAAGAACTGGTGGCCAAACGCATTACCCGACATGAGCGCAATGCTTGGGAGTTGAAGGCATTGCTCGAATAACATTATTGGCTCTTATAAGTAGAAGCCCCCTTGGGGGCGACGTAGGATCCTCGGTTTTGATCAGAGCAGGCTTGCAACGTGAATATAGGCAATTGCGCAAATGGTTTGCTCTCGAAAGCATGGTCAGACTTCGCCATTCCTGCTGAGGAATGTATCGAGAACACCCATCGAGTTAGTTTTATCCTTAGGTAGTCGCCGACTGCCAAATGCATCAGGTTAATAGGGAGGTCCATGGCATTGAAGATACGACGCCCGCAAGCGGCCTCCTACGAAAAATCTGAACTAGTAATGATCTATTATTTTATTAGGAGACTTTGCAGGGATACATCAGGCGGCAGCAATCCCAATGAAACTCTATACATGCTAATTATGGCGCTGAAGCTCGGATACTCGAACTTTTATTTTACCCAATACGATCAGCTCAATCACAACCTGTTGAAGCCATGCTCCGAGATGCATTAGGTAATACTTCTAAAAAGCCCGCTGATGCGGGCTTTTTTAGATTCAGTGTCAATAAAATACCGCCACTGAATTCGCTAGTCGTATCACCATTTTATAGATAACCATACATCTTTGATCTGATTTCTATCAGTTACATCAAAATAAACTACCCAATCACCTTGCGTTGTAACCGGCCCGACCTCAGTCAGTGACCCGCTATGATATTTCTCGCCTGTACCAGGTACTTTCACAGCAGTATCCTTTACTTCAATTGCGGGGTTCCCTGGTGGCGAGCTTGATTTATAAAGCATAATGCTGGGTGTGCCAACGGAATCAATAAAAATAGTCGACTCGGTAGCACTATGTCCCAAAAATGGAGCCGCCCAGAAAGGAAAATGCTCGGGTTTCAGGGATAGTCTTAGTTCGCATCGCTGCGCTGTATTCGCTTGTGCAGTTTTGAACTGCGCCCACTCAGTCGGAAAGTCGTGACGTAGCGAAAAAACTTTTACCGGTGCAGCATCTTGCAGTCGTTTCATCAGCTCGTCATTGTTAATTTCCATCGCATCGCGCAATTCGCTATTTTCCAATGCCGTGTAGTTAACTCGAAGAATTACATCCGATATTGTGCTGTAGTCTAACGAGCGTGCCGTTTTTGGCAAGCTGAGTTTCCAAGAGCTAATGGCACCCATGCCTTCAAATGGCATATAGCGTTCATCTCGGAAACTAAACTCGAAAACACCGGCATCATTTTGTGCATTGCTTGCCGCGATGATGGGAGCTTGGCGCAGCGGCACAATTTTTAATGGCGCATTCACTTGCGGGCGATCACGCAGCTCGCTGCGCGTCATGGTCAAGGTAGCGCCGATACTGCCATAAGGTCCGATCACGCATGGCAGTGTAAGCCGAACCGCTTTGATGCGACGACGATATTGGCCTGGGTAGTGCAGATCGAAAAAGAATTCCGGAATGCTGAATTCACATTCGCCGGTTGTTTGTAGCTCCATCAACTTATCGGCGCCGAATTGTGCCAATGAGAATGCTTGCTCAACTTCCAGCTCGCGATAATTGGTTTCCAGATGCCGCATTTCCATGCGCTGCAGTTCCAGCAATAAACTTTCACCCGCTAATAATCCAGCGCGGCCTACGTCCCATGCCGTTGCACCTAAATTGACGCTGTCGCGCAAATCGGGGCGCTCGAAATGCAGTGCTTTTTCCGCCATGCGCGCCATGCTCCAGGCGGTATTGAACGCCAAACGATGCATGCGGTTTAGCTGTGTTGACATCCATGTATACAGGCCTAAATTGCTAAACTTGTTTCGATAGAAGTCATATACTTCTCTTGCCTGCTCAATACTTTTTTCATGTAATTCCAATGATCGTTCCGAGATAAGCACACGAATTTCTGCTGCTTCAATTTGTTTATTGATTTGTTTTAGTTCGTGGGCAGCCAATTGAGATTGGTGTTGCCATTCCTCTTCGCGCCGCAAATAGCCACCGTGCGTTCCGGCTGCCTGACCTGCCTGAGAGACGAGAGATGCGAGGGACTGAGCAGCATTTGCTCCGAGTGACACAACTGTCGAGAGACTAGCTCCACCCGTTTCGGTTGAAGGTAAAGGCCCAACATGAATTTGCGGAAATGCCGACAAAACTGCTGCAGCAATTTGCGCAATGGGAACTGCCGCACCCATCTGGAGCGCAAGAATACTTGCAGCTTCTTGGGCAAGCTCAGACGTGGATAAGCCACCTGAAATCAACCCTTCATAATGCTCTTTACGATATTCCGCCGCCTCTCTTTGTTTATTCAAACCCTCCAAGGCATCATTGCTGGCATCAATTTCCCAGCGCATTAGCTGCGTGCGCATTTCCAGCAGCTGCTGTTCATGCACTGAGCGCATCGCTGCTAATTCTTCCGCATCGCGCTTCTCTAGTGCCGACAACATCTGGCTTGCTAGGCTTTGAACAGTACCCGCATATTGCCGTGCTTTCTCAAGCAAAAATGCAAAACGGTAGGGCGGTGCATGGCCGGTGGTGACATCCAATACGTCGTCTAGCGACAGTCCTGCTGCCTTCATTCGTACCAATAAACGGGGATCAATTTCGGGCGCGAACAGATCAAGCCGACGTCGTACGCCAGCAATATCCATGCAGTTACGAACTTTAAACAGGCGATCTTCTACCCGATTCCAATAGGCTAAAAGTTCTTCGTTTTGCGGAAAACAAAACACGCTTCTGGCACTCACCAATTCAGTCACCTCGAACTTTGGTGGTTGATCGCGAATAACATCTCGGTGCGGTGGTGGTACATCGTTAAGTGTGTATTTAATATCCAGCAGCCCCACTTTTCCGCCTGTGAGGTTAAGCCCGGAAATATTAATTTCAGGTTCTTTGCTAAACAAAGCCGCTATCACCGGCGTTCCGCCAGGAACGTAGTCAATATTTCCGCCAATCAAGCGCGCGGACAGTGAGCCCACCGTGTTTAATTCGGCATGCAGTTCTTTATTACCCAACTGCAATCCTGTTAAAGACGTGCCTGCTGTTGAAGTCCATACGGTTCCACCGCCATATGCGCCATAGCCGGAATTACCACCACCTACTCCCCCACCATAGTTGCCATATATCGGAGCGCCAGCAGCTCCTCCTCCATAGTTTCCCGTTCCATCGGCCGTCGCTGCATAGGATGCAGAACCTGTGGCACCTGCAGGCGATTGTTTAAGTTTCATTGAGTTGTTACTCAATTTAATAGTTTTCAACGTGCTTTTTTGCGTACTTGGCTTGATAGTGATTTGCTCAATTTCCTCAATCAGAAAATCGCTGACCTCGCTGAGTCGTGGCTTGATCTGTGCATAAGTACGCGGTGTTTCATCGGCACATCGAGGTAGCTGGGCCGGCCTTTGGCCCAGAATATCCGATGCCAAAACGTACAGCATGGTTGCTTCATTGACCGATTCCATAGTGAATTGGGAGAACAATTTATCACCCCAATCCAAAAGATTATCAATGTACTTCATCGCTATCGATTTTTGATAAGCGCTTAATCGCGTCCGAGCGATTGCATGTGGATTGAATGGATCATTGCGATAGGCTGCAAGCGCCACCGGGTCGGTCAGCATTTCTCGCATTGATTTCATAGCTAAACCATCGAATTCACGATACTGCCATGGCTTGGCTGAATTCATCGGATTAAAAATATAGTGATACCACTGTTGCGCTTCTGCAAAACGCTGTTGGCTATTCAGGTGGTTGGCGATCAAGAAAGGAATATGAAAAAACGTTTCACGTAAATAGGTGCCAAATGCACCCGAACTAAACCTAGCTGCTATCGACTGATCGCTTAGAGGCTCGGCCTCGTTTAATGTTTTTTCAAATGCAAGGTTCAGCACACCCGGAATGCTCTGGGCAGCAAGCTGCATTGAAATAGCTTGTGCCAATGAACTGGAAAGCGTTATCAGCCTGGGTTGTGCACCATTAATCGCGAGCACTTGAAAGGCCCCTGCATGCAAGATTGCACTTGCAAGATAAGCATTTACATTATTGCTTGGTAATGTCGCGTAGGCACGCGAATTAACCGCCAGACCATCCGAAATATTGGCATTGAATTGTGTAACTAAGGCTCCGCTAGTCTTTTCGGACAGTAAATAATCAGTGCTGTACCACACATGATGACCTACTGGACCGATCGCATTACTTCCGGAAGTGCGTAACTGACTTCCGTTTCGGAAAAAAGAAAACATCCAATGGGCGGCAAGATTATTATTCCTACCCGCTTCGATGTCCTCGTAAGGTATATAAGAGATTCGCCGCTCATTATTAAGCATGAAGCCGTGGCTGCTATGGTCCATTGCGGCTATCTGCAACGTCTCTGTGATTGCATCGCCTGTTCCAACATATCTGACTGTTGGGAATACACGTTCCCAGTTCCAGTTACTCAATGTATAGCCTTCAACTGCTGAACTATGCTGAACAATTGTCGAATAATCAGAATACTTCTGGAACTCCGGTATAGCTTTATAAGGCGCGGAAAAGCTTATCTCTGACGATGGTTTTTTATCCAGTAGGTATAAAAATAAGTCGTATAGAGGTGACCCCAGGAATTTCTCGGATGAATTTTCCGTGACCTTACTCGGTAATTGTGACGGGTACTCGGGATCGGGATCAGGCCCTCTTAAAAAAACCAGTTTGTCATTCACCGACTGTTTTACGTTCAAACCCGTATCAGTAAAAATAAGAGCCTGATGCGCTGTCCAGTTTTTATCGCTTTTCCTTTCAATCCACTTCACTTTGAACTTGTGCGTATAGCCGTCAAAATATCTTTTGTCATTGGTCTTCCGATCACTTGGCACTGTCGTAATTTCATTCCAAAACAACATCAACTTGCGCTGATAAATAACCGGCGAGACCCATTTCACCGGAATCTGTGCGTTGAGTTTTTCCCAAGGGCCAAACTGCAGTGGCTTTTTGGCATCACTGCCACTGTTTGCCATATTATTGACTTGGCGCAAATAGTGAATCGGCGGGTCGCTTTCGGTAACCCCCACGAGATGCAGAATATCGGTTTCCATATCGTGGAAGGCGCCGACAATTTTCAAGCCTGCCAACTCACCATAACCGGTTAAATATTTGGCATAACTTTCTTCTGCTTCGGCCGTTGTAATTTGACGTTGTAATAATTCGTTTTCCAAATCATGAAAAAGCGGGGTTTTATCATCGCGCAAATCTGGCTCTATAAAGTTCTCTGGGTATAAAAAAACTTTTCGATTCGCTTCCCATACCCGGTAGTGCTTACGCCATGTCCATTCCTTGCGGGCGTCTTCTGAGGTGTAGTGCACTTTAGTCGATTGATCGGACAGTTCAAGTCCGACTAATACACGATGCACATAAAGTTGCAAACTCATGGTGGCAGACACCAACTCGGAAGTGCGGGCACAGCCGCTAACTTCAACATCCAACAGGAAGTGTGCGTAAAGCTGCGAAGGTCCTTGGAATGCATACTCACTCACCAGAAAAGCTACCAGCGCGTCGCGGCGCTTCCCACGCGTCAAGTCTTCAAAGGCTTCAGATTTTTCATTGAATACGGCTACATCAAAATACTTCGCACGGAATGCAGCATGAATATCGTCTGCGGCACGCCATAAGCTATCTACATCTTCAACCACTATCGTATTGGTACCAACTGTTTTCGACACGGTTTTTGGCCGCATGCGATTTATTGTTTCACCACTCACTCCCAGCCGTGCGGTAATTCCTAAAATTAATGCCCACTGATCCAGCTGTTGGTGCCATTCCGTACGAGCAGGCGTAATGGGCCTGGCACTTTTAATTTCGTCTATCGAGATCGCCAAGACATCTACAACATCTTGTTCAGATAAATCTTGACCTGCCGGGCGGCGTAGTAAGCGTTCAATAGCGACTCGTCGTGAAATGGCTGCTGGCGTATTATCCCCTGCTACTTTCAACCAGCGCGCACAAGCCGAGGCAGAAAGTATGTGGTTCCAAAGTATTGGCCGGGCGGTTTGTGCGGCTACCATCGGCCACGTACTTAATACCTGATGGCATGCAGCGACATCGAATATCGGATTATGCAATAGGCATTGCAGCCTCTGCGCCTGAGCAATCCATTGTGTCAGCGGCGACATGTCTGTCGTTAGCCCTTGTAGTGCTCGCGTAATCGCAGTTGTATTAGCTGGAAAATCATAGGATCGAAATTCGGTCACTCTGCCAGCCGTTATAGCCAATTCGCTAGCAAGCACTTCATCAAACACCAACTGCCAATGATAGCGGGCAAGCAGCACGCTGATTGGCGTAGTCACTAGCTTGGTAAGCACTAGCGAAGGCGCAGTGACTGCGGCAAAAAAATTCGGATTCAACAGCAAGCCATCGGCAGAGGCGCTTGGCATTAAGGGCAGCAGCGAGGTAGAAGAATCACCGGTATTTGCAGCGGCAAGCCAGCGCGACTGTTGTTCTGAAAGAAAAATCTTCTGAAATAAGGTCTCTGGCAAAACTTTTGCGCTACCTGTCGCGTACATGGCTTTTAGACTCTCTCTTACCATCTTGTCTGCCAGTCCAGCTGCCAGATTTTGCAATCGTATCGCAGGAAATTTCTGATCAAAAGCAGGGTTAATGCGGTAACGTGCGCGCTGCACCGGTGTGGTAGTTAAATCCTCATCACGAATTTTTATAAAGGCATTCTTTGGTTTAGTAATGGACACTAAATTATCTGTAACTGTCTGCTTGGAGGTAGCATCGTCGATATATAAAGGGGTAGAAAACGCCGTGTCCTCGAACTCGCCTAGGTGCTTGGCGAGCGAAAGAATGGCGGACTCGGCTATATCAAAATCAAGCGATGCACTTAATTTGCTAAAAACCTGCGGCTGAATGTCACTCATCGCAATTTCTGAACGGAGACGATATTCATCGGTTGAACCAAATGTTTCAAGAATCGTTTCGTTCAATTTTTTTATAGCTTGTGTCGATTCAAGCTCGGTGAGCCCAGCAGCAGTTAGTGTTTTGGATGAAATAACCAGTCGACGTTCTTTAGCAACAATTTGCACAACACTCAGGGCAATTTTTGCCGCAGGCTTAGTATCTGCGGGCGCTCGCGCAGGATTAAGCAGCCAATCAACTTGTTCCAAACTGTAGCCACTATTTTTTTGTGCATCGTAAAATTTCAGCAAGGCCAATAAATCTGGCATCGTCTCCACAAACTGCTTATTCGTTGGCTTGCTATTTAGCTCAGGTGTTAGCGCCATCAAACGAAGCAATATAGATACTTTTACACCCAATAGACGCGCAAGTAATGCATGTCGATATAGAAGCAGTAGTGACACGGAAGTAAGTCGAATTTCATACTGCGCTTCACCTGCGACTCTACGCACTTCTTTTTTCAAGGTCTCAATTCCCGCAACTTGGGCATTGGCCAAACCATTAACCAATTCCAAAAACTGGGAATTATCAATTTTTAGCGCCGCCAAAAGACGGGCTAATGTATTTTTATCCGGGGTTGAAAATCCTTCATTGGGCGAGAAGGCTGGGTGTTTTAGCTGAGCGGGTAATGCTGCAGGCCACACACCGTCGCGTACCACAAAGGGTTGCGTATTGAAGCGACGATTGAACAGGCTTTCGTCACCACGAAGGCCAACATCAGGAAGCGCGCCGAAAAGACTCATCAACTCATCTACTGGCAAGCGGGTGCGATCTGCAAGATCAAGCAAGCTGACAATATCGTCAAGCACGTCGGTGGTGATTTCCGCTGGCACCAATGATCGCTGTACAGCTAAGCGTTTAAGTACATAATCGAGCTCGGCGACAGTCCAAGGTAGCGTGCGCCATAGACGTAATAGCCTGTGTAGCCGGTCGAGCCGCCGAACACTCAAGTTGCGAATCTTCTCGATGTCGTTTTGCACTGCGCCGGCACTTGCTACCAGCACCACAACGACAGGAGGATTAGTCGATCCATCCGAGCTCACAAATTGACTGAGCACCAAGTTACGAAGCACATCCCGATTTATCTTGGTTTGGTGTTGGAGCTGTGAAAGGTCGTAAAAATTACCTACAGATAAAGCATCTGCATTGGTTTGATGCAAATAATTAATTGGAATTTTGTATAAGGACTCGAAATACTTCGTCGCAGCAATCAGGTCGGTGGTCTTCGGTTGCGTGATCAGCGACACCTCGTCAAACGTCAACTGCAACCGCGTCCGCACGCGATCCACTGGCGTCCAACCCAAAGCCTGCGCCACCCGGTCAAGTGACAAACCAAAATGCGCTAACAAAATTTCAAGTCGCAGCAATGGAAAGTTTGTAGGCAGACTGAAGCTCGGATTAAAACCAGAATTAAATCTAGAGGCGCTCAAGGTGGCAATTTCGTTAAACAGATCCACTGAAGAATTGAGGTTTAGTTTTTGCTTTAGCCAAGTTTCAAGAACACGATTCACAATGTCCAAGCTGGGCACGATCGTATGGGTATTGTCACAACTGAGCGGCAATTCCCACAAGTCGGGTCGGCGTGCCTTTAGTGCTCGGTTAGCTTCCGCTGGTGGAGAGATAAAACGTTCGATGTAATACATCATGTCAACAAAATACGCTGCGGGGCTAAGCACCGAGAGGCAATGTGCGCACTCACAGGCATCCAGGTTGCCGAACAGTTTACGCAGCACATCCAGCTGTGGAATCTGCCCAATATCAGCCGCGCCGGTGAGCATGTTTTGAGTTTGTGCCGCATCATGAACGGCAAAATAAGCTGTGGCTACTTGGCCACTTTGTTCTAGTGCTTGAATATGCAGAATTTCTACTTCTGTATCATCTAGTCCCGTTTTTTCCATAAGCGTTTTACGGTCATGCAAGGCAATCTGTGTGGCTGAGTGTAGGCCTGCTCGCATTAAAACCTGTACTGTCCCTGGGTTCTCGGCGACTGCCAATACACGCTGTAAACCCTTTAGTTCACGAAGCACCGGCTCGTGCGGCAAATTACCGAAATCAAGTTCGACCGGTTTATCAGCCAGCACTGAGTAATCCATGGCAAGTAGATCTTGATCTTCATTGGCTTTTATCAATTCGCTTAATTGACCGACCCACACCCTACTCGCTTCCTGCAATTTCCCGAATGGCAAATCAGCATCCATGCCAGGATGGGAGCGAACAAACTTTTGAATTTCACTAACGGCTTGTTGTTGTTCCTCTGGCAGCGTATCGACTAACTTTACTAATTCGGGATCATGGGTAGACAGGCTCCAGATTTTTTTAAGTGCGTCGGTTTGTGGTTGAATAAGTTGAAAATGGCCTTCCAACAATACTGGAGTGCGAGCCGAGCGATACAGCAAGCCCACTGTGGGGTAAGCATTTACGGCGACTTCTTCTAAGGCTTCGGAAAACTCTTCTATCGATTCGCCTGCTGCCGGTGTAATGTCTGCGGCCTTGATCATATTTTGCCAATCTTCCGGGTGCAAACGTGCCAGGTCCTCACTACGCACTAGTGCTCGGCCTAATACAGGCGGCGTAGTATCGAGCAAAATGCCAAGTTTACTTATCGGGCCTTGAATGAGCGCTTGCATCGAGGCCGCCAGTCCGAGCCGATCCGCTTGCGAATCACTTAGCACTTCGGCTTGCACGAGGCCAAGCAAAGCGGTGTCATTGATTGCATCAATATGATCAAAATGCTGGCTGAGTAATAGTTGTTCTTCTGGCTTTAGGCCAAGCACTTGTACAAAATCTTTCAGTTCTTGCCATTGCGGGTTCGCTAATAAATCAATGTAATGATCAATTTTTTCTTTCAAAGCAGCAGGCACTATTGCTTCTTCAATCGCTTCCAATAGGCTTGTTCGCAAGGTACTGGGACTTTGCTTTTGTAAATCTGGCAAATTGTTGGGCTGAGCTTTACGCAACCAACCAAAGAAAGCCGAATCTGGAATACCTTCAGCATTTGCATCATGAGTTAGTTGAACGGCCGCAATAAAGAATTCAATGTTCTCAATAGGCTCGCTGGTATCCTTGGCTAAAAAATGACTGTCCGATCTTTTCAATTGATCAATCGATAAGTCTTCATTCTGTTCGCCCTGCCCAATGAGCAATGGCAATATTTTCTGAACCAGTCTCTCGTATTCGGAAAGCCTTGCACCCACCCCAAGCAGCACAAGATCGACAGTTTCATCTTGACCGGCATTAAACACAATGGCGCTTTCCACCAGCGTTTTACCATCATCGTTGAATACACGAACTATTAAATCGGGCGCGGTGGCGTTGTCGGCTTCAGAAAATTTTTCTGCGCTATATTTTATTTCATAAACGCCCTGTCTATCGGTGATTGACTCGCCGAGTAATTGTTCTTTGCGTAAATCTTTATCGAAAGCACGAACAATACGTTTAGCTTGCGGCTTGCCATGGTTGTCGCGAACGCTGCCGTGAACTACGAAAGTGTAAGCATCGCCATCGAGCACGCCGAGTGCTTTTAAGTGCTGATTTAGCCTGTCGGCAGTCACCTCATCAACTTCACCGGTAGTGGCTACCGCCAAGCCTTGTTTAATCTGAAATAGCCGAACAACAATTTGCGTGGTTTCTCCATAGACTGACTTCTTACGCTCAGCCTGCAATTTATCCAGCAGGCCTTGTAACTCTTCCGCGCTCGGGCGCTTGGGCGCGTCGAGCGGCCAGATAATATTTTTATCAATCATCAACAGGAGTACGTCATGCAGATTGAGGACGCTGGCACTGGAATCACCGGTTTGGATGGGGGCTATAATAATTTGCATAACACACTCCTGATTTTCGTTTTTTTGCTGCTAAATTTTATTTTCTACTTTGTATATTTGTAGGTCGGGCCTAGGCCCGACTTACTGCGTTAAATGAACCTGACCCCTTTTTTGGCTTTTTTGCCGGGAGTGCGTCTTGCAGATTAAGGACGCTGGCACCGGAATCACCGCTTTGGATGGGGGCTATAATAATTTGCATAACACACTCCTGATTTTGTTTTGATACTGCTGCTAATTTTTCTGCTTTGTATATTTGTAGGTCAAGCCTCGGTACAACTTACTGCGTTAAATGAACCTGACCCCCTTTTTTTTCTTGAAACATTTTGGTGTGTGCTCAAGCGCACCTTATCGCGTTAACGATCATAGCGAACGGGGGGAGCAGTATTAATCTTGAAGTCCTTTCTCATTTTATTTAGTTGGGTAAATACCTCTGTAGGGGTTGCATCCGGATTCTTCTTAATGAAGTCGTTCCAAATTGGATTCCACTCACTTGTGTGGATTGCTGTGTGATCCCCTTCTGTCATGCTAAGTGTGAATTGATCTACATCAATTCCTCTTTTTGAAAACCATTCTCTCTGCTCCTGCGGCAGCAAGTGATGGAGAGGGTCTCGTGGATAGGCGTTACTGACTCTTCTGCCTGTACCCTTCAAAACGTCTGCATCGTGCGGAGTTGGCGCCCTTACCTTGGGCTGTGCTGTCACAGGGTTTTTGGGGCGTGGGCCAGCGGGATATACTTTTATGGGAACATTCTTTAGGGCTTTACCTTCCTTAGAGATAATAGTCCCTATCTTTGTTTTAATCGCTCCCAGAATTTCCACTCCTGCTTTTACATCACTGACAGTCGCCACAACAGTTACGGCAGCATCTGCCCCAGCACGCAAACTAGGCCCAACTATTTCCTGAGCATTTTTATTGATATCTTGCGCTCTAATCGCGCTTACCATATTCGTATTAGCTTTATTTGAAGCCAACATTCCCTCTGCAAACAGTTCCCCGGACGATCGATCAAATGCCTTTGTCTGCACTTCCACGTTCTCGTCCACCACGGCTACACCAGATGAAACTTTTTGGGCCAGCCAACTACTGGCAACCCAATCTCCAACAGATCGCTTAAATGCTTGAAAACTGGTTTCGCGATTTTCAAAAAGAAATTTTCTAGTCGCATCTTCAGTGGCTTGGGAATAGGGGTCACCTACCACGAAATGTTGATATGCTTTTACGAGTTCGGCATCATCGCCCACATCTAATGAAGCCAGTCCCTTCTCGTTCCAAATTGGCGTTAACTGATTCAACAATGCATTACGTTGAGCCACATCTAAACCACCAGCAGGAGCGCGCCCAGTTCTATCAACCAACTTTGTTGGTTGTAGGTTCGAATAAGCAAAAAGATTCAAGCCTGCCTTAATTCCAGATGGATCCGCACTCCCCCACCTCCCCAACCAAGGCAAGTAATATCTCGCAGTGTGATAACTCAGCCCACTTTCTTCATCGCGCTCCATGCCGGTATAGCGATAGCGTTTTAATTTTACTTCGGCAGAATTTCGACCGGCTCGATAGGCGCTGGTGCCGTAGGGGTGGTATTCCTCGTAGGAAATAATTTCAGCATTATTATCAAGCTCTATGCTTGAAGAACCTAGATGATTACTGAGTGTGTAACGATATAACACGCCGACGCTAAGTTTGGCGTTATCGGTAATGATTACCTGATCTATCATCAACAAGCGTTGTTCACCATCAAATAGATGCAGGGTTTCTATTTCTTCAACAATTGTGCCATTTTGTGTGCGCCGATACAGTTCCAGGCCACCAAGGTAAATTCTTTCTTCAGTAATATTGCTGCTGTTTTTTATGATGGTTTTGCGTGTGCGTTGTTTACCGGAATCGTATTGATAATGGGCAAAGCCGCCGCCACCAAGATTTATCTTGCCAATCATGTCGCGGTGATCCCACTGCATGCGATAGTCGTCGGGCGCATTGGCTAAATTCAACATGCTGCCATGGCTATCATAAGCGTAGGTGACTCGGCTTAATTGATTTGCAGTCGCGTAATCACCGCTGCCCTGCCATGTGCGCCATAAACGATTACTCGCGGCTTGTTGTGGATCGTCGAAGGCATAGGCATAGCGGCGGGTCCAGCTGCCAGCGCCTGCTGCGTGCTGCATGCTTTTGATATTGCCGACCGCATCGTAGTCGTAGATCTGCGTGTACATGCGTAACGCGCCTGCCGCTTGAATAGGAAAGCTGCTCTCATGTGATGCGGTTTCAATCTGCGTTGGCGCTGTATTCGCGGCAGCGTCCTCGCGCCCAGTGGCTTTTGTCAGACGATACAAGGCGTCGTATTCATACTGGTTTTTCGGCTCGACAATGGCATTGGCGAAGAAGGCAGGTTTATAGGCTTCGTCAAAAATTTCGCTGATATTGCCGACCGGGTCATAACAGTAATGCAGTTGCTGCAATACGCGATCATCATTTAAGTTGGAACGATAATTTGGAAACGCAGGGTCGTAGGCAGGCCGCGTTGTGCGAAGTTGCCGCAAACGAAACGTTTCCTTGTCATAGTCGTAATGCGTGATAGTGCCCTTGCCTAACTTTAGATATTGCCGCTGGCCTTTGGCATCGTAGGCAATGCCTTCGATTGGGCTTGTGATAGTTCCGCCATTAAAGCCTTGCGGCGTATTGTCTTTGTTCGCACCCACCACTAATTTTTCTGACGTCAAAACACCGCGTTCGTTATAGCTTGGCAAGTACACCGCCACTGGCTTGTTGACGCGATGCCAGTTAAATAATTTCACCATACGATTGATGGCATCGTATTCGGTTATTTGCGTAAAGCTTTCAGTCACTAACTTTGTTTCTGGATTGGTTCGCCAATCGACAAGCGTTTGGGCTGGCGTATTATTTAATCGCCGTTGAATTTGCAGCACATTGCCTTTGAAATCGCGCTGTATCATTTCAATACGGCCACTGGCATCGTAGTGTTTGACTAACTGACCGTTTAGATTTTCGTCATCAGCGGCAATGGCATCCTGATATTCAAAGCGTTCGAGCATTTGCCTTGTGACGACATTATTGCTATCGGCACGCAACCACGCAGCGACCGGACGATGCAACCCATCATAGTCGGTACTGTAAAGACGCTTCTCTTCAATGAGTTGATTGTTTAAATCCTGCCGTTCATTAAAATCCCAGGCCAGCAGTGGCTTGCCTGCTGCATCCATCAGCATCCAGCGGTCACCGGCATCCATACTGCGTTGATGCAATAGATTTCCCGCGATGTCGTAGCACGGAAATGCATTGCTCGGGAAAAGCTCATCAGGATCGTTGTTGGCTTTGGCAGGCGTGATGTATTGCATCACCAAATGGCCGAGCGCATCGCGGATCCATAAGGGTTTACCTTCGGCGTCCAGCTTGGTGAATGTACAATTTTTTTCGTCAAGCGCGTTCTTGCGATTATGGGTAATGGCAATCACTTCGCGACCCAAGCTGTCGAGATGGGTTTCGGATGGCGTATTGGCATGCGATTTGACCAAGTCGGCCGCGCGTCGATTTTCTGTCGAATTAAATTCAGCAAATCTTGAATGGGTTGGATCAGTACGGCGCTTATACCAGTCGCTATGGTTTTTATTTATCGGGTCGGGATCATAGGCGGTGTCGTTCGCGTCAAAATTACGCGCAAACCAAGGCGAAAATTCCACGCGGCTATAACTGCCATCGGGCATTTCAGTTCGCACTACCCGCCCGGCAGCATCGTAATACAGGATTGGCGTAACGCCGTTCGCCTGCGCCATTTCGCAGCCGAACATATTGCTAAAAGCCGGTTCGTACTGTTTGACCGGCTTGCCTTTGTTATTGAGTATGGTGAGGCCGTTGAGTATCCAGCGTAGCGGGCCGCCCGTTTGTTCGGGCTCGGCCTGAACTTTTTTCATCAAGACATTGCCGCCGCCATCGGAACATTCAAGCGCCACTTGAATTTTATGTTCAAGCAGAGGATTAGCATCTAATTTTGCTTGATGCTGTTCGCGTTGAATGGCGCAGGCACCGGCGGGCCTTGCGGCAAATGTGATATTGCCTTGCGTGATCGGCTCACCAAAATGATAGACAAAGCGTGTACTCGCGCGATGCAGCCAGATTTTTGCTTGCTGCGTGTTGAGTGTATTTGCTGAGCAGAATTGTTGGATCGATGCGCGAGAGGGATTACGAAGCGCATAGCTAAACCCGATGAGATCATCACCCTGCCACGCGGCATTGATTTGTTTGCCCTTGATCGCAGCAGCCACTGGCATACCAAAGGTGTCAAATACTACCTCGCTGCGATTACCACTGCCGTCTTGCATTTCACCGGGTGCCAATACGCGATAATCAAACTTGATTAACTGGCTGGTATTTCCGACGGCATCTCTGCTGGCAATAACAAATAAATCACGTGGGTCGAATTCTATTTCGGTGATATTACCAAACGGGTCGGTGTAGCGTTCGGGCAAGTAAAAATGTGCGTTCGCGTTGGCAGAAAAACCAGCAATGCCGGAGCGAACCCAGTATTGATTAGCAAGATTTGGTGCAATGCTCGTACCGGGTACATAGCCGCTTTTATTTGGATCATTTAATAAACTTCGCGCTTGCGTATTTGAGTTGGCATCGAGCGGCCAATTTAATAAATTATCGATGGCATTGCCATTGGCATCACGACGCTGAAATACCGCATCGAGTAAATCGTTGGTTAAGGCGAGTTTGTAATCTTCGTACTTCAAACCACGCGGACCAAGCTGGCCGAATAGCTTGTTATTGATTGGTTGACTGACGCCATCCTCATCATTGAAATATAGCGAGCGCGCATGTTCGATCAGTCGCTTTTGCGGCACCGAGCCATCGGAATGCTCGTGGTATTTTTTTAACCCGACCGGTACCGGTGGCGTGATAGCTCCAACTTCATGGCCATAGCTTTCGCTCAAATCCAGTTTACGAATATCGGCTAGCGTGTAATAAAACTGTGACGCGGGTTTTTTCACGCCTTTTAATTCGTAGCTAAGCGCCTCGCAAGGCGCACGCAGGCGATAGTGTTTAATGGGTCCGCTGTTTAATTCACTGCGAATTGCATCATCGGTGTAATGCATTTCCGAATAGGCAAGATGCAGCTCCGATTGAACTTCATCAATCAGATCAGCACGTGGCAAATGATTATTTTTACCGGCTGCTACGCGACCATAGGCAATGGCGACAGTTTGCTGTGGATTGCCGTATTCGTCATGCCGAAGATTCATGCTATGGGCAATGCGGGGATCGGGTTCAAGCCGTGCAGCTCGCAAATCCAATTCGTACTGATAGCTAATGGCTTCGCTTTCCGTCACAAAAAATACGGCATGCTTATTGCCAGATTGTTTTTGAATGCGTTTTATTTTGCAGTTATGCGTGGCGGCCGAATACAGCCGCACCGGCAACTCACGCGCAGGCTGCTCGTGGACAGCAACGACATCCAATTCATAGCTTTCCTGGCGTAACACCATACCCTTACAGGCGCGCAGGGCTTCACGCCATTCCTGTGCGCTTAAATCAGCGGGCAGTTCAGGTTCGGCTAAAGTATTTTCTTTGAAGCCTTGCTGATTGGGAAAGCGCGCTGGAAAATATTCTTTTGTAAATTGCGTGAGAATGCGTTGCCGGTCAATCGCTGCGCCAGTGTGATACCAGGTGACACTTTTTATCGGCGGTTGATAAAGCGTTTTATCGCTCGTGATCCACGGGCTATCGCTATTGCCATCGGCAAAAACGCCGTAATT
Organism: Arenimonas sp.; assembly: GCA_043717775.1. Lineage (GTDB taxonomy): Bacteria > Pseudomonadota > Gammaproteobacteria > Xanthomonadales > Xanthomonadaceae > Arenimonas. The sequence continues at coordinate 27,825 of JAYSXB010000211.1, read as the reverse complement.
TTCTACATCCAATTGTTCAACACGACCAAAGCCGCGAAACTCTCGCTCTGCACCATCGAAGTAACCATGATGATAAGAATAAGTAGAACTAAACACGGTGCCTCGCCATTGGTCGCGAACGATGGTCTTGCTGACACAATGCACAGGGAATGGCAGCCGCGTTATCCAAGGCTGGCCAGCTTTTAAATCCTGTAAATAAAACCGTGTGCTGGGCGTGTATTCGATTTCAGTAGTGCCGCCCAAATTATTATCGACTTTAATGAGCAGGTGTGGTTTTTCGTGCTTGCGATGTGCTTCCGCTGACTCGACAGCGCCACCCATCAAATCGATATAACGCACCCGCCCGGCATCGGCAGGCAGATGCGAATTCCAGACTAAACACGCAGTGCCATTGCCCAACAAATCGGCCACTTGTACGCTACCAAGATTTTCGGTTGCGATGGGTAAATTGACGATGAGTGTATCGCTTAAACTATTACCGCTGCGGTTGAAATAAATCTGCGCACCATTCCTGCCCAGATAAATAATATCAATTGGCCCGCTGCCATCAATATCACTCAAGCGAATGCGGCGCGGGTCATACATATCGCCGGCATCAAAGCGCGGTGAATTACCCAGTGTAATTTTTCGACCAAAACGACCGTAGCCAAGATTTGGCCAATAACAAATTTCACCATTACGAATGCGAACTAAATCGGTCAAGCCATCGCCGCACATATCGGCTAAAAAAATACTTTGTGTACCGTCGGCAAATACAATATGGGGCCCTAGATTTTCATCGGTGGAATGGCGAGTTTTCTCACTTGCCGCGAAACCTTTTTCGTCAAGTGATCGATACCAGGTGAAGACATCGCTTTCGGTAACGAGTGCATCGGCATGGCCGTCACCGGTCAAATCAAGAAAACGCAGATTCGCGTCTTGCCAATCCAAATTGGGTAAGGATGCAAATGGCACATGACGCTTCCACCCCGCCTCCATATCGCGTTCATGAAAGCCCGGCGTAGGGCCATCAAAATCCACTACATCAATTTGGCCATTACCGGCAAGATCCATAAACTGATGACGACTGCCGGCCTGCGATGCCAATGCAGGCTGTCGTGCGACCACGCGCATGTCGCCAAAGCCAGCATCGCCACGATTGGGCTTGTAATACCAAGCACCGGATTGTTCGCTCAACACACCGCTCAGGCCTTCGCCATCAAGATCAATCCACTGATAGCCCGGGCCCTGTATGCCGACAGGCAAATTCATTAACTGATCGGCCGCAATACTGTGCACCGTTTGATCAATTACCGGCTTGCTATAGGAATACGTGACGGGCGGAAAATCACGGAATTCATACGGCTTATTCGGGAGGTCGGTGTTGCGCTCGTAGGCACGATGGGTGACCGAACGCAGTGTGGTGTAACCCGGATGACTGGCTTGCTTCAACTGCAAGAGAGAATGTTCTTCGTACTCGAATTCGGTAGTTCGCACCAAAGTATCGGCTTCGCCAAGTTCATCGGGAAAGTGATGAAACATCAGCACGCGTTTGCATAAGCGATACGTGCGTTCTTCAAAACCGGCACGATACGAGGAGAATGGGTCGGTACGTAATTTCGGCTTGGCAATTAGGGCAGCTGCAACAGTAGTTGCTGCATCATTGGCATCACTATAATCAAACACCGCTTCAAACATCCACGCTTGGTCGGCCACACTGCTCGGGCTTGGCCAGGCATTACTTATCGATAAAGTGGGCAAATATGGTTTGAGATTACCGTAGCGAATACGGCTTGGATAACGAGTAGCGGTGCGTTGCGAAGCGCTGCGATTGATTTCCCAGAGCGCGGACGTTTCGATATCGGCATCTTTATCGGCATCATAAAGATATTCGACGACGTTACCTTTATCATCATGGCTTTGGCAGATAAGCCACTGAAAAGTATGTGCGAGATTTTCTGGATCGGTAATACGACTATCGCCGATGCGACCAAACCATGTTGTGATATTGTCGCGGCTAATGGTGCGCCAGAACGTGTTGGCAGAATTTGTTTGATCAACCCAGCGTTCGATTAATGCGAATGCACCTTCGATACGCGGGCTATAGCTAAATACTTTATAGGGTGTATTGTTGATGCTGAATTGCTGTGGCGGCAGCCGATGACCAGCGGCATCCAGCTTGGGCACCAAGTCTTCTGCACCCGCTAAAACAAAAACATCCGACTCTTCATCATCGCGGTATTGCGGCAAACCTTTATCTGTTTTGCGGATAATTGATGGTAGCCCAAGATTCCAGCCAAGACCGAATAGCCCATTGCCCGCGCCCGAATCATATGAGAGCGTAAGCTGTGGCCCAAAACCAGCGCGGCCCGGACTAAGCGCAATCGGAACCGACATCGAGCCAGTACCGGTTACCGGGTTGGCGGCAAATTTCTCGCCGATACCACGGATCGCCCCGCCACCTTTTGGCAAGCTGATTGTAGGCGCCTGAATGCCTTGGCTCGATTTTTCTGATCCGCTCATTGAAGCGCCATCGCCTTGCATAAATTACACCCTTAGAATTTACCGCCCCATCAGCTTATGCCTATTTTCTGAAAAGTAATTGTGACCAATACACTTCTGAGCCCTCACAGAGCTTTAGTCGCACAAGCAATAGGATCAACAATACGGCCATGATTTATATGGGCTGATAAGTGCCTACAAAACTGGAGCACTTCACAAACTGACACCCAGTACTATCATTACGGAAATATTTGAATTTTCCGGACACTTCAATTCATTTATTTAAATTTCCCTTCTGGGCAATGTCGAAAATAATTCGTGTCCGCTTTCCGGAAGTTTTACGTTCTAGATAATAAGTTTGTAATGTATAAGCCTAGTGCGCTCAATTTTTTAATGAATTGCAGCGCCATTCTCTGAATGAACCTGGCGTGCAATGGGAGAATATTATTCTCCCGATTTGGCATTTGCAGACTTCCCCTATTGTCGGCGATAAGCCCTGCAGCAAGGATAAATCTGAAATGGCCACATCAAACATTAGAACTGCCCAGAACACTGTCCAGGGAAAAATAGTGGTAAAGGAAACCGGCGCAGGTTGCCCGAATCTTCTGGTTGTCATCTACGATATCGATCCCGACACCAGGACTGAGGAGGTGATCGAAGCCATTTCCGGTAACAGCGGTTCTACAGCAAGGTCTGCGACCAACTTAAATGTCACACCGAAGAATTCGCTTGGCGGCCTTGGTGACCGCATCGGCTCTTTACTGACGGGCCAGGACGGAAGTTTCAATTTCAGTTATGAAGATTCCGAGTTCCGCGTTCGCAACAAGGAAGAGCTGCGCCCCGATCTTTTCTTGATGGTGCTCGCGCCGGAACAGGCCGCGAAATCATTCAGAGAAACTCTGCTGTATTATTCTGGCGAGATTCGTCAGAACGCTGGCCGGGTAGAAAATTATCTGATCCAGATTCCGCTGGAGCAATTGAATAAAGCCGGTGCCTTCGTGCCCACCAGTGGCGAAATCGTCAGTGCGGTACAAGCGAAAATAGACAGTTACATCACCAAGAAAAGCGACCAGAAACAGCTGCGCCAGGCGATAACTCAATATAACACCGAGCAAATCGATGAAGAGAAAATTGCCAGCAAGGAATTCAGGGCCGCGTTTGAAGGCATCATAAAGACCGACCCTACAGCGTTGGTCGGCAAAGGCTTCTTTGTGGACAAGAACACCACCATTCCGAAAATGCAGGTGGATTCGGTAACAGCCGGTTTACAGGTGATGGAAACCTTTACTGTGGCCCTGCCGCCACCAACCACACCGGGCACTAGCGTCAATGCCAGAAAAGGCATTCCGATCAACCTGATTTTATTCAAGGGCCAAGATGAAAACGGCAATGCCGTGGATGACACTGCTGCGTTTTCTCGTACGACTATCGATGGCATCGAGTATTTCGTGGTGGAAGACAAGGATATTCAGCGATTGCTGTTCAAGAAAGAAAACGAAGAAAACTACGATGCATTACTTGTCAGCAATAATCCGATCAGCAAATATTGTCGTGAAAAAAGCAGTCAAGAAAAATGTGCGGTCGAACACGTACTGCCGGAACGAGGCGAACATGATCATGGCGGCGGAACACCACCGAGCGGAAATCCAGTTGATACTTCCGATACCGGCACGGAATTAAGCGATATTCCAAAATATCTGAAGAAAATACTCGGCGCTAGCGAAACCAATGCCAGCAACACCACTTTGGGTCGGCCGACGACGGCGGATGTTCAAAACAATGTAGATAAATTTACGCTCAGTAAAAGTCCCGCAGACGTTACCGCTTTCTACGATTTCCATTCTTTGCAAATTGCCTTCGACCATGTTTGGACACAACTGCTGGATGCAACTCTGGTCGATCTGGGCCAGAAGGCCGACAATATTCTGGTAAGTTCGGGCAGGCCTGGCATTCAGCAGACCATCGGCTTACGAGGCGGCAATATAAAAGCGCTGGATCTGATTCCGATTCTCGCCAGTGTCGGCACTCTGAACACCTGGCAAAATGCCACGCCAACAATTCCCAGCAATGTAGCAATGATTTTTGATATTTCATTGCTGGAATATACGGCCATGACGGGTGACGAGCAGGATAAGCTCGAGCAACTGGCAAAATCAATCATCCGCGATGAGCTTGGTGTTCCGGCCCCTGTGCAAAATACAGGGGGTCTCATTGGGGGTATCTTGGGTGGTTTACCTAACAATAATAATGCGCCGAAATACACCTTAAGCACGCTTCGCAAACGCGAGCAGGGTGAACGTTTGATCGAAAACGTTCGCTTGAACAAACCGTATTCGGCCCATCAAATATTGAAAGATCTGCATGACCGGTTGCTGGGCAAATACGAGTTCACTATTTTTGCCGCCGATCGTGATCATCACGCGGTGAATTTCGGTTTAATGAATACTTATCGCCAGCAATGGGAGCCGATCTGCTATCAAGCCGGTAAGCTGGTCAAGACAATTCCGCTATCGCCGAAGGAGGAAAGAAAATATTCCATCAAGACCTCCACCAACATCAAGACGGTAAGAAAAGAAGCGGAGAAGAACAGCAGCAGCCTCAAGAACGAGCAGGATTCCACCACCCGCGCCGAAGCCGAAATCATCAACAAAGCGCATGACAAAACCAATTTCACGCTGAGCACCGAGGGTAAATTCAACGTCGGCCTTTACAAAGGCGATGCGAAAACCACCTTCGGTGTAGAAGCCGAAAAAGAATCAGCACAGACAAAAAAGGATTTTCGCGAAGCAGTCATCAAGGCGGCCCAAGAGTATCGTAACGAACGCAGCCTAGATGTCGAAACTGATGCCAGCTATAGTTCTGAATACAATGAATCGGGAACGATCGTCAATCCCAATGACGAGCTCTCGGTCACTTATCTATTTTATGAATTGCAACGTCGGTTCCGGGTATCGGAACAAATTTATAGAGTAATGCCAGTGGTGATGGTGGCACAGCAAGTACCGTCGCCCGAGCAGATTACTGAAGCCTGGGTCATGGCCAATGCCTGGATTTTGAACCGTTTTATTCTGGACGACAGTTTCAAATACGCACTGCAATATATTTCGAGTAAAAACGTTGGCAATGACTATGCCTTGAGAGAGCTGCGGAAAAATCTGATCCAACAACGGCATCTGGTTGAGACCTTGAAAATTGAACTTGTTCAATTAAAAAACGAAGCCAATAACCGCTATATCGCACTTGAAAAATCAGTCACCGCCAGAATCGACGAACAACATCGGGAGAATTCGGACGGCTTCCTAACCGATGTCAGTGACTGGTTAGGTGCCAGTTGGTCGCCATGGGGCGGCGGCAATCAAAATCAGCCTGACCCCGAAGCGGCAAAAGCAAGGGAACTGGCGGCCAGCGACGCGCATCGATATGCGCTTGAAAAGGCCGAAAGAATGGCGGCCGGGGTGCAACAAGAAACCAATTCATTGCATCGGCTTACCAGCGATTATATCGAAATGATGCGCGAGCATCTGGACAACCTGACCCGAGTGCAAAATCTGATTGTTCACATCAAGGAAAATATTTTCTATTACATGCAGGCGATCTGGAGCATGGAGCCGCCGGATCAGCGTTATATGCGTCTGTATAAAGTGCAGGTGCCGCAATTTGAAGCAACACGTACCTGCATGGTCGAAGTCAGCGCGGCCAGTGACGATGTATTCGAAGCTTTCCGTGCACCCGGAAATACAAAGCATAAGGCTTGGCTACAGGGTAAAGTCAAACGTAATGCTGATGGCTCACCCGCCGTCACCTTCAAGCCGCTAGTGGAAGTTGCCGATCTTGATACCGTACTTGGCTTCAAGGGCAATTACATGATTTTCCCGATGAAGCAACACAACGCGCTGACTGAATTTATGGCCGCGCCTTATATCGATTCGGCGTTCGGCGCGATGGACCCGGATCAATTAAGCAACGTCAATCTGGAAGAGTTCTCGCACTATATCTGCTGTCTACACCAGGAAGATCCGGCCGAGTACGAACGCGTGAAACCGATATTGCAAAAATGGCTGACAAAATTACTGGCCGACCCGCTTCGCAATGGCGATGAAATCATTATCCCAACCGGATCACTGTTTATCGAAATGCTGCCGTCAGGCCATACTCTGCTCGAAGACTTCAAACTGCGTCATCGCGAGATGGATGTTAACAAAGTAGCGGAGGACATCAACAGATTGAAGCTGGAAAATCTGCGTTATGCCAAACGCATTCTGATGGACAAGCTCGAAGACCCGGACGTGGAGAAAAACATCGTGGTGCATGGAAGCATCAATCCCGTCATTGATCCTGATAACCCGTAAGTGATTGGCGGTGGAAATCATTCCATGACGGTCTTTAGTAAAGAGGCACAGGGCACCGCAAGTCGCGGCGTTCCAGTCAATCCGCTATTTTTTTTCAACCCATTTCCGGAGCAGGACTATATTGAAGCCTTGGTCGGCTGCATTCGCAAAGTATTGCCTCTGCGCAACCGCGATATCCAGCGAAAAGCCATTGCCCAACTCAATGCAAAGATTTCAAATCATGCTCTTGTCGTGCTTCCATCTAGCCATGAATGGAGCGATTTGAACAATCGGCTGCTGTTCTTCCGTTATTACGCTGAAGGACTTAATCAGATGGGTGACGGCAATAGCAGTGAAGACGAATTGATAAAAAAAATCATTGAGATGGAAATTCAATACGAAAAAAAGAGCAATTCCCATTATCGCGCCTATCAGGATTTAACCGCAAAACTCTATGGTAAAAAATTCCGGGCTCCCGACCCACCACCGCTGGAAAAACAACCGGAGATGGACGAAGAAACCAAGGCAATTATCGAGAAGCACAAGGTAAACGAGAAGCTTCAGCTCTACATAAAAAGCCGGTCTTATGGAAAAGCTCAAAACGACAATGCTTACTCGACACTGGTATCGGCCTACATTGAGACGCTTTCTGATTTGGCTATTCCGCTGAGCCTGGAATATCAAGACCAGCAAAAAAGAGCGGAGGACCATAACTGGATCGAGTGGATGCAGGCTAATCATTTCCCTTGGCAGCATGAAAAACTGTTTCCGGTTTTATACACTTTATTGCAGCAGGCGAGAGACTATCTAAAAACCGAGCAGATTGATAATGCAGAGGAAAGACTTGAACTAGCCCAAACACTGTACGACCGTTTGGCCACATTGATGTACGACTACTATAGTGGCAAAGTAAAAAAGGGCACCCGAGTTATCGTTGTCTTGATGGTGCTGAAATCGATTTCCAGAATGATGCTCAGTATTGTTGTTTTCAAAAATGTAAAAGGCGTGGTTTCGCAATTTGCGGCCCTGATAGCAGTCAATCTGGTCTATCAACAGCTGGATCAAACGATCGGTGTTCGCGACCGCGGATTAAGTGGCAAGGATGCCGTCAAAGATGCGGCGCTGGAACTGCTGATGGTAAAAATTACAGCAAAAATCAGCCAGCTGCTGGCCACGAGGTTCATGGTTGATCCCAAGAGTCTTTCTTTCGACGTGATGAATACCCTGGCCGGCACGGTGATTGGCAGTATGGAAGAGGAATTCATGAAACTGGGTAGAGGTGTGACGTTTGTCGGGTTCCTGAAAAACCTGCGCGCCAAGTTCACCAATCCGGAATTCTGGGTAGAAAATATAGTTATAGCGGTGTTAGCTAGAAATTATCGACCCACAGCTAAAGAAACCGCTTTTTTGGATGGTATTTCATCAGCTATTAACAAAAATGTAGCTCGTGTCGCGGTACCCCTCAAAAAGCATGTAGCTCGTGCCACGACAATCGCGACAATCGGAACAGTTTTGACACTCAGCCCGAAAGCAAGCGCCGACAACGCTTCCAACAAGCCGTCTGTCATGGATGTCGTACCGCAAAATGCTACGCCGGGCTCCACTACCGCAAAAACGGCAACAACTAAGCCGCCTGCGCAAGCGACCTCGTCGCCAGCCGTGCAGACTACAGCAGCCCGGAGCACAACCAGTACCGCAATAACTCAGGGCGCGCCGACTCAGCAACAGCGAGCCGTGGCCAATGCCACCTTTTCGCCCGACATGGATCCGGCTACGCCGACTAAGTCGCCACTTACCCCCCTGAGTAGTTCGCCCTTGCTGGGCATGGCCGTGGTGGTCAGCAAAAATTCCAAACGAGGAAAAATGTTGAAGCTTTTCCAAGACGCAAAAAAACTGCTTGATAAAATCGATGACCAGGACTTGAAAAAGAAATGCGAAGAGCGTCTGGACGATCTGCGCAAGGAATACGACAAGAACAATGACCACGTTGAAACCAAAAAGAAAATGCAGGCGATTAAAAACAAGATCAATGAAATATTTGCTGAAGAGCAGATAAATTTCCTGCTAGAACACAATCTGCCAGCATTCGGTATCAAGCGAATCATCAGCAAAGTCGCTGTTCCTCGCCGAGGCAGCAACGGACCGGAAATCATCGACATGGTTTATAAGGTTGAAACCATGGACGGAAAAATTGCTTTTCTGGCCTTAGAGTCAAAATACGGCGGATCGAGATTGGGATGGGTGCAGTACGGGAAAATACAAGTCAGGCAATTTTCGCCGGAATGGTTTGAAATGCGAATTGACGAAATACGATTACAGGATGCAAGTTTTGCCAAGGAGCTAAGCGACGGCTGGAAGAAAGGAGCAATCCTGCCCTTCGTGTTGAAAATCAGGTCTGATGGATCTCCAAAAGGCTTTGTCGACTACACAGCGGAGTGGACCAAATACTTGCAGCCGACTAAGAAAAAGCCTTAGAACCGCATTGAATTACTTGCATTGTCTTGGGTTATTGCGAGCCCATCGTACTCCTCCTATGCTCAAATAATAGGCCAGAATTATCTACGAATAACTGGGCAGCTCAAATAAAGGAGGTGCGAATTTCGACATAACTAAGTGGTGGGTCGTGAAGGATTCGAACCTTCGACCAAAAGATTAAAAGTCTTCTGCTCTACCGACTGAGCTAACGACCCACTTAAACTAGCTTGTGCACCAAGGCACTATAAATTCCGTGCTGCATTGGAGCGCTAAATTAACGCGGCCTTGCAAACAAGAACGCGAATTTTAGGCAAAAGCGGGCTTTAGAGCAAGTAATAATTACTCTAAAGCCTGACACCCTTATACATAGCGCTAAACATAACGTGTCGGGTCATTAATTCCGGCTTCTTGAAAGCCCATCGCGCGCAAACGACAAGCATCGCAGCGACCACAAGCACGGCCTTGGTCATCAGCTTGGTAGCACGATACCGTGCGGGAAAAATCTACGCCGAGGCGAATGCCTTCACGGGCGATGTCGGATTTGCTCATCGAAATCAGTGGCGCGTGAAGTCGCAAACCAGCGCCTTCGACACCTGCTTTGGTCGCAAGATTGGCGAGATTTTGAAAGGATGCCAGAAATTCCGGGCGGCAATCGGGGTAGCCGGAATAATCAACGGCATTGATGCCGCAAAAAATATCGTTGGCACCCAATACTTCAGCCCAGCCCAATGCAATTGAAAGCATGATGGTGTTGCGCGCGGGTACGTAAGTGATGGGGATGCCTTCGCTTGCCGATTCCGGTACTGCAATATCGGAGGTTAATGCTGAACCTCCGATGCTGCGTAAATCGACCACCACGGTTTTATGCTCGGCGGCACCTTGCGTTTTGGCGAGTTCATTGGCGGCATTGAGTTCCGCGCTATGGCGCTGGCCGTAGCTCACGCTGAGCGCATAGCAAAGAAAGCCCTGCTCTTGCGCGATGGCCATGGTAACGGCCGAGTCCATGCCACCGGAAACCAATATCACTGCTTTTTTGTGTGTCATAAGAATTTTTTGAGATGTTGATTTACATTTTCATGCGTATTGAATTAACGAATTTTAATGGAATTGGCGCTTTGGGTGTTGGCATTTGCGGGGTGGTTCTGCTCGGTCGCGCTCGTGAGCGCTCCTACGAAAGCTGCCTCAGACATCAGCGCCCGGTTTCTTCGCCCCACAATTGCTTATGCAATTGCATTTGAAAACGCACCGGCAACTTATCGGCCAATAACCATTCGGCAAGATCACGTGGTTTTATTTCGCTATAACTGGGCGAAAACAATACTTCGCAACGATCGCTCAATTTATGTTCGGTCAACATGGACTTGGCCCATTCGTAATCCACCGGACTGCAGATAACGAATTTAACCTGGTCGTGTTTCGTGAGCAGCGGAATATTTTCGAGACGATTTCGGTGCTGTTCTTTCGAGTCTGGCGTTTTCAAATCCATGACGCGACTCACGCGCGAATCGACTTCGCTAATATCAATAGCACCTGAAGTTTCCAGTGAAACTTCATAGCCTGCATCACATAATTTTTTCAGCAATAGAATGCAACGCTTTTGCGATAGTGGCTCACCGCCAGTAACGCAAACATGGCGGGCGCCGTGCTTGGCGACTTCAACAAGGATGTCGTCAATATTCCACCAGTCGCCACCGTAAAAAGAATACGCGGTATCGCAGTATTGGCAACGCAGTGGGCAACCGGTTAAACGTATAAACACCGTGGGCCAGCCGACGCTACGCGCTTCGCCTTGTACCGACAAAAAAATTTCCGTCAGTTTAAGACGTTCCTGAGTAGCGACTTCCACAATGTTTATTGCCCAAGATTCATGGCGCGCAATTGGCTTTGTGCAAAGCGGGCAGCGTCACTCATGGGATATAAGCGCAGCACTTCATTGAAGGTGTTGCGTGCGCGATCTTTCTGGCCGAGCTGCGCTTGGCAATAGCCCAGCTTCAGCATGCCGTCTGGCACTTTGCTGGAATCCGGAAACTTCGACAGCAAGCCCTCAAAGCTTTGCTGTGCAATTTCGTAATTTTGTGTCACGTAATAACTTTCGCCGAGCCAATACCAGGCATTCGGTGCCAGCTGCGCCTGCGGGTAGGTGTCAATAAAAGTTTTGAACAAACGTGCCGACTCGACATAATCTTTTTGTTTCAAGGCATCAAAGGCAACGCCGTAAGCGGCTTCTTCGTTTGCCGGGTCGCTGGAAAAATTGCTGTTGTTACCAGCATTAGTCGAGACCGCAGGTTTTATAGCGGGTTTAGTCATTGTCGGCTTGGTTGCTACCGGCTTCACCATAGAGCTTGCAGGCGTTGAACTTGTTGTGCCACCGGTTTCAAATTTGTTGATACGTGAATCCAGATCAATATATTGCACGCGGTTACGTTCTTTCAGCTGTGCATTATCGTTTTGCAAAGTTTCGACTTGGTCGCGCAGCGCTTTCATTTCGGCTTGCAATTGCGCGAGGCGATTAAGCAGTTCGACATTCGCCTGACCGGCGCCTTGATTTTGCGCTGAAGATTTTTGTTCGAGCGAAGTAACTCGTTCGGCCAAACTTTGCTTTTGCGCCCAAGCACTACTAGTGGCCAGCGAGGCCACCAGTAGTAAACAGACGCGATGTATCGATTGTGGCTTCATTATTATTTGACGCTGTAGCTGATTTCGACACGACGATTTTTAGCCCAGCAATCTTCGGTCGAATCCAGACAAGTTGGGCGTTCTTCACCCAGGCTGGTGACAGTAATTTGCGAAGCCGAACCACCGCTGCCTTGCACTGCTGCCGATACCGCATTGCCACGACGCTCACCGAGCGCAATATTGTATTCGCGAGTACCACGTTCGTCGGCATTGCCTTCCAGTGTCATACGAGCACTTGGGCGGTCGCGTAAATATTTGGCATGACAGGCAATGGCCGCTTGGAATTCTGCGTTCAAACTATCTTGATCAAAATCGAAGTACACCACGCGTTGACGCAAGCAAGCATCGGTATCCAAATCGCCGGGGCCATAAACGCCGTCACCCGCCATCGGATTGGTGGTCGCGCCGGTATCGGTATTGGAATTATTATTGCTGTTATTGCTGGTGTCTTCAGGCTTTACTTTTTTGGTACAAGCAACTAAAGCCAAACAAACAGCCAGTGCTACTAAAACGCGGGCGGTGGTTTTCATGATAAATCCCTTTTCGGACAGTGGTGGTGGCGTTATTCAATAATATTCAGTTTACGGGTCTTTATGTCACTTTTGCCTGAACGGACCCCAAGCAGGTTCACGGACATCGCCATCGGCCAACACGATGCGTTGACGCACTCGACCATCGGCCGAAACCGCATACAACACTCCCCGGCGGCCTTCTTTATTAGCATAAAGCAACATGCTGGCATTGGGAGCAAAACTGGGCGACTCGTCCAGATTGCCCGGCGACAAAGACTGCCAGCTGCCTGATGCGACGTCTAATATGCTGACGCGGTAAACGCTACCCTTGCCCTGAGCCGAAGCAATACGCTTGCCATCGTAAGACACACTGGCTTTGGCGTTTGAATCGCCGGTAAAACTTAATCGGCGAGGCTCGCCGCCATTAGCCGATACCTGATAAAGCTGCGGACGACCGCCGCGATCGGATGTAAATACCAAAGACTGCCCGTCAGCCGACCACACTGCCTCGGTGTCAATCGAATAATGGTTGGTCACTTGGGTCAGGGCACGACTAGCCAGGTCCATGATGTAAATTTCCGGATTACCCGATTTCGACAATGTCATCGCCATACGGCGACCATCGGGCGAAAACGCCGGCGCGCCATTAATGCCCTTGAAGCTGGCAATGACCTCGCGAGCGCCGGTATTGAGCTCTTGCACATAGATGGTGGAATTGCCTCGTTCAAAACTCACATAAGCCAATTTGCGACCATCAGGACTCCAGGCCGGCGACAGCAAGGGTTCGGAATAGGTCACGACGGTTTGTGGATTCAAGCCGTCGGAATCGGCCACCATCAATGAATATTTAATATTTTTGCCGACACCATTGGCCGTGACATAGGCAATACGCGTCCAGAAGGCACCGCGCACACCGAGAATTTTTTCATATATTTGGTCGGCAATTTGATGCGAAACATCTCGCAGGCCTTTGGCGCGGCTGGTCAATGACAGGCCCAACATGCGCTCCTGTTTTGCAACATCGTAGAGTTCGTATTCAATACGAAAGCTGCCCTGCGCATCGTCGAGCACGCGGCCAACCACCAGAAAATCCTGTTTTGCCAAACGCCAATCATTAAAACGCACTTCGCTACCACGCGTAGGCTTGGCGATTAAACTCGCTTCGGGCATGGAGCGAAATTGACCGGATCGATTCAAATCGGCACGGATCACGTCGGCTACCTGCACTTCGGGTGCGGTTAGGTTGCCCTGATAAGGCATGGGTGCGACGGCTATAGGCAGCGAACCTTCGTTACCTGAAACAACACCGATGTCCAGACTCTGGGCAAACAACGGAGATGTCGAGAATAAAAAGAAACACAAGATGTATAAGAAATTTTTCATAATATTTATTTCTCGCATTGTTCGGCGGGATAACAGAGTGTAATGGTAGGACTTGGATCGAAGACATTCTCGAAACCAAAATAGGGCATATCAGTCATTGTAAGTGCACGCTGCGCACTGGCTCGGCCTTCAGGAGAAAACGGGCAGTTGATGAAGGTCACATCGATGACTTGCCCACCCGGAATTTGTCTGAACTTGATAACACATCGTTCCAGAGGTTGCGCGCCATCTCGCCGCCAATTACTTTCGACAGTAGCCTTAATCGCAGCTCTGTAGCGTGCCAATAAATCATTTTTGGCATTTGGATTGCCCGTAACCGCCTGCGGCGGACCCGGTGGTGCACGCACGGGCTCGGATTGATTTGCATCCTGCAATTGCTGCAAACGCTGGTCTTCCATTCGAGTGCGGGTTGCTGCGGATTTTTGCGCCAAACGTATAGCTTCTAACTGTGCAAGCTGTTGTTCGCGCAGACGTTGCTTGCGCTCTGCCATATCCTGTTTTTCGACATCGTCGGTTAAATCAATCTGCGCCTGACGTCTGCGTTCTTCACGTTCGGCCACAATTTTTTCTTCGGTTTGTTCAATCGCCAGTTTATTGATGCGTTGTTGATCTTCGCTGTCCGGGTTTATCACCGGGGCTTGTGCTTGCATTTGCTGCGGCGTTTCCGATGTTTGTGGGCTGGGCTCTGGTTTTGGTTGAATCGCTTGTGCAGGCTTGGGTGGAGGTGTCGCTTCGGATTCACGAATGGATTTTTGCGCGCGTTTAATATCGGCGGCGCTGATCATGACGCTGGCTTGAACCGGCTCGCCTTTTGATTCGGGCATTACCGCCGTACTGGATAACAACCCGCTCAAAAAAAACACCAACAACAACGCAGCATGCAAAGCCACTGCAATAATGAAACCGATAAAGGTGTCATTGCTACGTTGCATTATTTGGATTTCTCCGGCGCACTCATAATGCCGACTCGCGCTACTTTAGCCTGTTGTAATAGCACCATGGCGTCATAGACTTTGCTGTAACTGGCGTCTCTGTCGCCGGCCACAAACACGGTTAGATCTTTATTGGTTTGCGTAAGCTGTTCAACCCGTGCAACCAGTGTTGCCGCATTGACTGGCTCGCCGTCACTGTCGCCTATTTTAATTTTGTAATCGCCATTGACATTGACCGAAACAATGATTGGTTTTTTATCGGTATTAATGGCTTTTGCATTGGAATCGGGCAGATCAACATCGACACCTAAATTTAACAGGGGTGCGGTTGCCATAAAAATAATCAACAACACCGACATCACATCGATATAAGGCACGACATTGATTTCGGCCTTTAGCTTGTGACGTTTTCGGTGGCGGGTGGAAAATGCGGTGCTCATGCTGAGTTCCTTAACGGCCCGGTGAAAATAGTGGGGTTAATGGCAGATTTGTCGCGCCTGAAGGACGCTCCTACGCTAGTCAACATGCGTTTGTCTTTGCAGGATGGACGAAAACTCTTCGGCAAAACTTTCATAGCGAACACTTAGGCGTTCAACACGAGTGGCATAACGGTTATAGGCCCAGACCGCAGGAATGGCGACAAATAAACCAATCGCCGTTGCCAATAGTGCTTCGGAAATACCCGGTGCTACTGCGTCAATCGTATTTTGTTTGTTCACTACAATGCCATGGAAAGTCACCATGATGCCGAATACTGTACCGACCAAACCTACGTATGGTGCGGTAGAACCGACGTTGGCGAGCATTTCCAGATTATGTTCCAGTGCATCAACTTCGCGTGCAAGTGTTGCGCGCATGGCGCGTTGGGCGCCTTCCAGTTGTACGCGGGCATCGACACTTTTCTTTTGGCGTAAACGTGAAAATTCACGAAAGCCCGATTCAAAAATCGCTTCAAGACCGGACACATCATGATTGCGATCAGTGGCTTCACGATACAACTGCGTCAACTCGGCACCAGACCAAAACCGGCCTTCAAAATCATCGGCTGATTTATTGGCGCGTGCATACACCCGCATCTTGGAAAAAATAATCACCCAGCTAAAGACCGAAGCAATGGCCAACAGGCCGATGATTATTTGTACAGGCAAGCTGGCATGGACGATTAATTCCCAGTAATTCAAACCCGGGCTCGGCGGAATCGCTGCTGCCGCCGCTTGCAAAGGCTCGGCCGGCAATGCCCGGCTTGGCGCGACTGCAAGCTGCAAAATTACGTTCATCAAACTCATACACTCTCCTGCTTTTCTAATTTGTTCATCTATTTTTCACGTATTTTTTAGCACTTGATTGACATTAGCCGGCAGGCCACAAGGCTTGAAATTACTGGCACGAAGGCAGGCAATTTTTATCACGGCCTTGCTCAGACAATCAGACCCCCGCCACAGTTCCTGACGTACCAAAAAACTGGCGCGTCCGATTTCCTCAATATCAACTGTCGCGTAAGGCGCGTCATCAATACGAGCGGGCCGTAATATATCCAAATACGCATCCTTGACTACCAAGAGCACATCGCTTACTTGTCGCAAATCCGTTTGCGAGATACCGGTGCTTCGCAGCCATTCGGTACGAGCTCGCTCAAAAAAATGCAGGTAGCGTGCGTGATACACCACGCCACCGGCATCGGTATCTTCCCAGTACACTCTTATAGGCCAGCTGAACGCGCTGTTTGCCATTGCAGCACTCACTCGGCGTCGGGCTCAATAGCGGCTAAATCCGAGGCCGGACGCCGGGGCGCTTTCAAACCTAAATGGGTATAGGCCTTATGGGTCGCCATGCGGCCGCGTGCGGTACGGATAATAAAACCTTGCTGAATCAGAAAGGGTTCGATGACATCTTCCAAAGTGCCACGTTCTTCCGACAAGGCCGCCGCTAAAGACTCGATACCGACCGGGCCGCCATCAAAATTGTCGATGATTAAACGCAGCATGGTGCGATCAATTTCATCGAAACCTTCTGGATCGACTTTCAGCATTTGCATAGCGGCCTGGGCAATGGCTGCATCAATATGGCCATTACCTTTTACCTGTGCGTAATCGCGTACGCGGCGCAGCAAACGGTTGGCAATACGCGGTGTGCCGCGCGAGCGACATGCGATTTGCGCAGCACCTTCGGCATCGCAATCAATATTCAAAATGGTTGCCGAACGTCGCACAATTCTGGTGAGTTCTTCATTGGTATAAAACGCGAGGCGCTGCACGATGCCGAAACGATCACGCAATGGCCCGGTCAACAAACCGGCGCGGGTGGTCGCGCCAATCAAAGTGAACGGCGGCAGATCCAATTTAATCGAACGCGCGGCCGGGCCTTCACCAATCATGATGTCGATCTGGAAGTCTTCCATTGCCGGATACAACACTTCTTCCACTACTGGTGACAAGCGATGAATTTCGTCAATAAATAAAACATCGTGCGGCTGCAAGTTGGTAAGCAAGGCCGCCAAATCTCCGGCACGTTCAATCACCGGGCCGGAAGTTGAACGAATATTGACGCCCATTTCATTGGCGATGACATGGCTCAAGGTAGTTTTGCCCAAGCCCGGCGGTCCGAAAATCAAAACATGATCGAGCGAATCACCGCGCCGTTTTGAAGCTTCGATGAAAATTTTCATCTGCTCGCGCACCGCTTCTTGGCCCAAATATTCGTCCAGTTTTTTCGGGCGAATACTGGCTTCGGCGATATCGTCTTCGCGGGTGGCGGTAGTGGAGATCACGCGATCATTCATTAAATCACTACCTGCGTACCCAGCTCCACCAAACGATTTCCGGGGATACCGAAGAACTCGGTTGCCGAGGTCGCATTACGCGACATGACCAGGAATAATTTATCGCGCCACAAGGCCATCCCTTGATCAGCGTTGGCGGTGAGTGCTTCACGACTCGCGAAGAAGGTGGTGTCCATTGGGTCAAACGGTGGACCAGGAATTGACCAACGCTTCAAGGCAATCGGAACGTTCGGATCTTCCATATAACCATAACGCAAAGTTAATCTTGCGAATCCGTGACCTAAATCGGTGTGGGCAACACGCTCGCTATCGTCTGCGCGCGGCACGCTCAAGGTCTCAACTGCGAGAAAAACATTGCGCTCGTGCAGCACTTTATTGTGTTTCAAATTATGCAGCAAAGCGGGCGGCATATAGTCGTTGGACGGTGTCATGAAAATCGCCGTACCACTCACTCGGACAGGCGGGTCCACCATCACACTTTGCACGAAATGTTCGATACGCAAACTGTCGCGATTAACTTGTTCGCGTACTAAATCGCGACCGCGGCGCCAGGTACGCATAATCGTGAATACGATAACCGTAATTGCAAACGGCACCCAGGCACCGTGAAAAAACTTGACCGCATTAGCGCTGAACAAAGCGCTGTCGATAATGAAGTAAATCCCGCCGACAACAAAAATTGCCCAGCTTGGCCAACCCCAACGCGAGGACGCCAGAATCATCAACAACACCGTATCGATCAACATAGCGCCAGTTACCGACACGCCATAGGCCGCCGCTAAATTGCTCGAGCTGCCAAACGAAACCACCAAAATCATCACCACTACCAGCAAGATCCGATTCACCCAAGGCACATAGACCTGACCGATGGTTTCATCGGAGGTATGGATAAGCTGCAAGCGCGGTAAATAACCCAATTGCACGGCCTGCCTTGCCAAGGAAAACGCGCCGGAAATAACCGCTTGCGAGGCAATCACTGTGGCCAGCATCGCCAGGCCAATGGCGGGATACAGCAAAACATCCGGCACCATGTAATAGAAAGGATTGGCGACGGCCGCAGGATTAGCGAGTACCAAAGCGCCTTGACCAAAATAATTAAGCAGCAAGCACGGCATGACGAACCCGAGCCAGGCGTAGCGAATAGGAATACGACCGAAATGCCCCATGTCGGCATACAGGGCTTCGCCGCCAGTTACTGCCAGCACCACCGCTCCGAGTGCAAGCCAGGCGGTAACACCATGTTCAATAAAAAAATTGACCGCGTAATGCGGACTCAAAGCAGCAAGAATGCTCGGATTTTTAATGATTTGCATGAAGCCCAAAACGGCCAACACAATAAACCAAAGAATCATCACCGGACCGAAAATTTTGCCGACTTTTTCAGTACCGCTGCGCTGTACGGCAAACAATACTAAAAGCACGGCAATAGACATCGGAACTACATAGGGTTTGAACGCGGGCGTC
Organism: Arenimonas sp.; assembly: GCA_043717775.1. GTDB lineage: Bacteria > Pseudomonadota > Gammaproteobacteria > Xanthomonadales > Xanthomonadaceae > Arenimonas. Next base: position 8,795 of record JAYSXB010000211.1, on the reverse strand, counting down.
GCCACTTCCAAACCTTCAGCGGCCGATAACACCGACATCGCCGGAGTAATAACGGCATCGCCAAAAAATAATGCGGTGCCTAAAATACTCAAGATGCCAACGGTGTAAGTCAGCGGCGAGGCAATCGGTATGCTGCGTTTTACGACCGTCATCAAGGCGAGAATTCCACCCTCGCCTCTATTATCGGCGCGCATGACCACCATCACATACTTGATGGTGACAATCAGCAACATCGCCCAAAATACCAGGCTCAAAATGCCATAGACATTGCCCTGATCAAGATGCAGACCATAGGCATGACCGAAAGCTTCTTTTAGGGTGTACAGCGGGCTGGTACCAATATCACCAAACACCACGCCGATGGCACCCATAATAAGCGGTGCTAGTTTTTTCGAGCCGTGCCCGTCTTCAGCTTGTGACATTGATTTTTTTCCAGGCAGCTTAGCTACGAAGTGCAGATTTTAACGCTTTTCGGATGATATCTTCCGCCGAATCGCCGGTTTCTGCGATTTTGACCATTTTGCTGATTTCTGCCGGCTTGTAACCTAACTGCTGCAAGGCAATGCTTGCCTCGCTAACAGGATCGGCCGGAATGTCTTTGCTGCCCGAAAATAACAGGGAGCCACTAATTAAATCGGCGGCGCGGTCGCGTAATTCCACCACAATGCGCTCGGCGGTTTTCTTGCCAATGCCCGGAATTCGACATAAAGCCGTCACATCGCCACTTTGCACCAAACGTGCAAATTCATCGACACTGGAACCGGACAAGATCGCCAAAGCGATTTTTGCGCCAATGCCAGACACTTTTTGTACTTCACGAAATAACCGGCGATCGTGTTCGCGCATAAAACCATAGAGCGCAACCGAATCTTCTTTCACCGCGTAGTGGGTGAACAAAGAGACCTCGCGACCCAACTCGGGCAAATCATAAATAGTGGACATCGGCGCTTCCAATTCATAGCCCACGCCATTCACATCGATCACTAGCCAAGGTGGCTGTTTGTGAATGAGAATTCCTTTCAGACGACCAATCATGGAGCACCTGCCAATTCGATTTCATGTCTGATTAAAACCATCCCACAGCACCCGCTGCTCAATACTTCTGTCAGCATCGCTTGAAATGCATGTGATACGAAACTCTTTCGAGTCCCGAGTCCCGAGTCCCGAGTCCCGACTTTACCAATCATTTACGTCTCCATAATTGCTGCGCAGTAACACCGGTGCGTTTAAGTGCTGCGCGTAAATGTGCATGCGTCAATGCAACCCCTAGGGCATCGGCCGCATCGGCCTGCAATTTTCCCTGCAAGTTCAGCATTACGCCAACCATATGCTGGACCTGGACTTTATCCGCCCCACCCTTGCCGACCACAGCCAGTTTGATTTCCTTCGCTGCGTACTCGTGCACGGGCAAATCACGCATTACCGCGGCGCACATCGCAGCTCCACGAGCCTGACCAAGCTTCAATGCAGAATCGGGATTTTTCGCCATAAATACTTTTTCGATAGCGACTTCTTCGGGTTTGTATTTTTCGATAATCGCACCAAGTTCATCGAGCAGTATCTTGAGCCGTTTCGGAAAATCCTCCGCACCTAACAAAATAATCGGCGCATGAAATACATGGACACAACGACCGGTAGCATCGGAATCAATAATGCCAACGCCCGTGCGTTGCGAGCCTGGGTCGATGCCCAAAATTCTAACGGGGCTAGAGGCTGGGGACTTGGGGCTAGGGAACATATGGCGCTACTGAAACCTTCTAGCAAATATTACACAGGATCGGTCGGCTATTCGGAATAAAAAAACTCTGAGAATACTTATCGCTAACCACGCGGCACCCAGTAGTAAAAAAAACTGCACTTTCAAAGCAGAAAATACATGGCAATGTTGAGCTAAGAGCCCCCAATCCCTAGCCCCCAGCCCCGCCCTAAGAATAAGCATCTTCACCCAACTCTGCATTCGAATAAACATTCTGTGCATCGTCCAGGTCTTCGAGCATATTAATTAGTTTGACGACTTGTTTGGCGGTATCGCCTTCAACGGCAATATCGTTGTCGGCGCGCATGGTAATTTGCGCTTCAATGTATTTAAGTGATGCTGTATCCATTGCAGTTTTTACGGCTTCAAAATTTTCCGGTGCAGTGATGACATCGATATAGCCATCTTCAGGGTAGGCAACCACATCGTCGGCACCGGCATCAATCGCGATTTCGGTAATTTTATCTTCGTCGCTACCGGGCTCAAACGTAATTACGCCGAGTTTTTTGAACATGAAAGCGACCGAACCTTCGGTGCCCATATTGCCGCCGCATTTACTGAATGCATGGCGCACTTCGGCCACGGTGCGTAATTTATTTTCGGTCAAACAATCGACCAAAACGGCAATGCCGCCGGGAGCGTAGCCTTCATAACGAATTTCTTCGTAATTGATTCCATCCAGTTCGCCAGTGGCTTTCTTGATCGCGCGTTCAATCACGTCCTTGCTCATATTCATGGCGAGTGATTTATCCATTGCCAAACGCAAACGTGCATTACTTTTCGGATCACCGCCACCGTTACGTGCGGCAACCCCGATTTCGCGAATTAGCTTGGTAAAAATCTGACCGCGCTTGGCGTCTTGCACGCCCTTGCGACCTGCGATGGATGGCCCTCTGCCCATACTGAAATATCCGTCTTGATTTAGCGGTGAATTATAACCTGCATTGACCATGCATTGATCACACGGTAATTCGTAGGAGGCCACTTGCGGGCGACGTCGCGCCCAAGGGCCCTCCTACGCTAGGATATATTTACGCGGCATGATTAACGTTCAAAATATCCGTCTTGATTTAGCGGTGAATCATAACCTGCATTGCCCATGCATTGATCACACTGTAATTCGTAGGAGGCCGCTTGCGGGCGACGTCGCGCCCAAGGGCCCTCCTACGCCAAGATATATTTACGCCGCATGATTAGCGTTCGAAATGTCCGTCTTGAAGAAAGTTGGCGGTGTGTTCGGCCACTTCTTTCGAGAACAGCAGGCCGGTATGTGATACCGGCACGACCAAGTGTTCACGCAGGCCGGGAATTCGGGTTTCCCAGACAGCTACGGTGCCGTCGTGCAGGCCATCGAATTTTCTGACGATTTGACCCAAGCCGCGGCCTTTGGCACCGGCTATCATGCCGACTTCTCGATCTTCGGGAACCTGCACTAAACCACCTCGTAATAAAGGCCCGCTTTTACCGGTCATAAAACTCAAATGCTTTTCATGCAACACGCGCGCCGTAGCGCTGCCTGCCAAAGGCGAACCCAAACAAACTACACGACCGGGCGGTAATTTTTGATATCGGTTCAAGGTTTCAACTGCCATCAAGCCACCAAGACTATGGCCGACCAAATGCACCGGACTATTACCGAAGCTATAAAGCTTCATGGCCAGTTTTTCCATTGATTTAGAAGGCGTACGAAACAAACTCGCGTAATCGAAACGAACGGGCTCGAAGCCACGCGCACGCAAGCGGCTCGATAGCATAAGCAAGGCGGGGCTGCGCATCCATACGCCGTGAAGCAATATCACCGGTTCCGCCATGCGAAGCTTTCCCCTTCACAAAAAATGTAGGAGCGCCTTTAGGCGCGAAAGATCTGCGCAAAAGCCGGTCGCGCCTAAAGGCGCTCCTACGTGTGTTTCTTATTTTGGTTCGCGCACTTTGACATGTAATTCGGCCAATTGCTTGTCCGGTATTTGCGATGGTGCGCTGGTGAGCAGGCATTGCGCCGATGAGGTTTTAGGAAACGCAATCACGTCACGAATGGATTCGGTGCCTGCCATCAGAGCCGCAACACGATCAATACCGAACGCGATACCACCATGCGGCGGTGCGCCGTATTTCAGGGCTTCAAGCAGGAAGCCAAATTTGGTCTGCGCTTCTTCTTTTGAAATGCCGAGCAAATCAAACACCGTGCTTTGCATGTCGGAACGGTGGATACGCACCGAGCCGCCGCCAATTTCGTTGCCGTTCAATACCATGTCATAACCGCGACTCACGGCAGTTTTGGCATTGGTAATCAAATCGTTTACGTCATCGACTTTTGGCGCAGTAAATGGATGATGGAGTGCGGCGTAGCGTTTTTCGTCCTCGTCCCATTCAAACATCGGGAAGTCGGTGACCCACAATGGCGCCCAAACATCTTTGATTTGTTTCAAATCTTTTGCCACTTTCAAACGCAATGCACCCATGAAATCGCAAACGGTTTTCCAGGCGCCAGCGCCAAAGAAAATAATATCGCCAGACTGCGCCTGGGTACTTTCTAAAATATTTTGCAGCGTTGCGTCATCAAGAAATTTCGAGATCGGCGAATTAACACCTTCGCGACCTTTGCTCACATCTTCAACTTTCATATAAGCCAAACCCTTGGCACCATACTTTGCGCAGTAAACACCAAGATCATCGATTTGTTTGCGTGACAAAATCGCGCCGCCTGGCACGCGTAAAGCGGCTACGCGGCCTTCTTCGTGATTGGCCCAATCGGTGAATACTTTGAACTCGCAGTTTTTGACCAGCTCGGCAATATCGACCAATTCCAGATCAATGCGCAGATCAGGCTTGTCCGAACCATAGCGGCGCATGGTTTCGGCGTAAGTCATGCGCGGGAACGGTGTTTCCAATTCAACGTCCTGCACTTCCTTGAAAACGTGACGAATCATGTCTTCAACGAAATCCTGAATATCGCGTTCGGTGATGAAGGCGAATTCCATATCGAGCTGGGTAAATTCCGGCTGACGATCGGCACGCAAATCTTCGTCGCGAAAACAACGGGCGATTTGATAATAACGATCCATGCCGGCCATCATCAGCAATTGTTTGAATAATTGTGGCGATTGCGGAAGCGCAAAAAACTCGCCCGCATGTACGCGTGATGGCACCAAATAATCGCGAGCACCTTCCGGCGTTGCCTTGGTCAGAATCGGAGTTTCAATATCCTGAAAACCACGGGCATCCAGAAAACGACGCAGCGCTTGCACAAGCGCAATCCGCTTGCGCATCATTTTTTGCATTTCAGGACGACGCAGATCGAGATAGCGATAACGCAAGCGAATATCTTCGCCGGGGTTTTCATGGTTGTAGAACGGCAATGGGTCGGATTTATTTAGAATCTCGATTTTTTCAGCGACCACTTCTACTTGGCCAGTCTTGATTTTGTCATTGACCGAATGGCGCGCCCGCACGGTGCCGGTCACACGCAGGCAATATTCATAGCCGACTTCGGCAGCGGTTGCAAACGCTGGGTTGCCGGGCTCGGCCACTACTTGCACGATGCCTTCATGGTCACGCAGGTCAATAAAGCAGACGCCGCCTAAATTACGGGCGACATCAGCCCAGCCGCATAAAGTGACCGACTGACCGAGCAAGGCCTCTGTGACAAGACCGCAAAAATGGCTACGCATGGGGCTCTCCGAGCTAGAACGGCTAAATAAGCCCGCTATTTTGCCAGAACTTATGGCGTACTCGGCGTTTTGTTGCAATTAAGTTAGCTGAGCGCCACCCAAATGAGGCTCGGGAAATCCGTGCTAGCAGCCAGACGGCTTAAATTGCTTTTGTTAGGCTATCGTACATGCTCGATCCAAGCACGTCTAAAAAGCGACAAGGGCGAGCATATAAGCTCATCGACATCAAGTTTCAGGCAGCACCGGCTCTTGGATTATCAAACTTAAACAGGACAACACTATGTACAGATTATTATTGCTTTGCAGTTTATTGCTTCCTGCATTCGCCCTGCCCTCTACTGTTTATGCACAAGGCAGCACCAAGTCTTATGCGCCAGATAATTTAGGTCAATTGTCTTACTCAGAACGAGTACGTGTGCTTGAAAACGAATATTACGATCAGTCCGGTGGGCGTAATCTTCCTGATGATCAGCTGGAATTTTACCTGGACTCCATTGAGTCAGGCTGGAGTTTTAGTCGCATCAAGCAAGATATGGCGACATCATTGGGTGGCAACAACCAAGGCAACTGGAATCCCGGCGGCGACTGGTCGCCCAGTAATGTGATTTGTTCGAGTGTGAAAAATAGATATACCGAATGCCGCACGCCCTTCAATGGCCGCGCGGTAGTTGCGCAGCAGCTTTCAAAGACACGCTGCCAGGAAGGCGCCAATTGGGGCCAACGTCAGGGCATGATTTGGGTTAATAAAGGCTGCCGTGCGCGCTTCGGCGAAACCAACGGCGGTGGAGGTTGGGACAATGGGGGCGGCGGCTGGGACAATGGCAATAATAATGGTGGCGTCAATAACCGCGTCACTTGCGAGAGCACCAGCAATAAATTCCGCGAGTGCACGACTAACTTCCGCGGCCCTCCTCAGCTTTATCGCAAGTTTTCAAAAACCAGTTGTGACGAAGGCCGTGATTGGGGCTACCGCACAGGCACAGTCTGGGTGCGTAATGGCTGCCGTGCAGAGTTTTACGATAGCTATAATGGCAACGGAAATAGCTGGGGTAATGACAATAACTGGGGCGGCAATAATAATAACTGGGGTAATAATAATTACTCAGTCACCTGCTCAGGCGATGGCAGCAATTACAGAACCTGCGCATGGGATCCTCGTTATGGTACGCCGCGTTTAATTCAACAAATATCCAGAGCGTCTTGCGTAGCCGGTCGCACCTGGGGTTATGATAGTCGTGGTTTGTGGGTAAGCAATGGTTGCCGTGCTCGTTTCGGAACACGATAGTCAATCAACAACTAATTGATGATTTGAAAAGCCCCGATCCTTCGGGGCTTTTTTTTGCGCCGCCAATGTAGAAATTCAACATTGAGTGCGCTGGCGAACAGACCTTGCAGTCATGCAATGCCAATCTGTTGCCACTTTAGCAACACTCAGGAGAAGCCCCATGTCCAGATTTATATTCGCCGCCTTATTATCGATGAGCAGCTTGCTGAGCATCGCGCCAGCTGCGGCACAAAACGATACCCGTGAAAAAATCCAAATGATTGAACAGGAATATTCGCGTCAAAATAATGGCCAGAGCATTTCAGATAATCAGCTTGAATATTATATTGACCAAAGCAATGCAGGCTGGTCGATGAGCCAGATCAGTGAGGACATGAACAACTCGCAGTCGCAAGATAATAATAACAATTGGCGTCCACGCGAAGGCTGGGTTGCTCGTGAAGTCATTTGTAGCAGCATTAACAATCAATACACAGAATGTGCAGCGCCATTCCGCGGCACAGCGGTGATCACCCAGCAAATTTCACAATCTGCCTGTATCCAAGGACAAAGCTGGGGCAATAAACCTGGCGCGATCTGGGTAAGCCGTGGTTGCCGTGCGCGCTTCGGCATTGTTCCTGCATCTTCGGGCAATAATCCCAATTATCCCGGCAATCGCGAGTTCCTCACTTGCCAAAGTAACAGGGGTCGTTACCGTGAATGCAACACTGGTTTCCGTGGCCGCGTAGTGCTTTACAAAAGACTCAATAACAGCGCAGCTTGCACTTCAGGCCGCAGTTGGGGTCAACGCGAAGGCTTGGTGTGGGTAAGCCGTGGTTGCCGCGCACAATTTGCGTCGGTGGGTCGTCCCGGTCGTGGTGATGACAATAACTGGAACAATGGAAATAATGGTAATTGGAACCGTGATAATAATTATTCGGTTACCTGCTCCAGTCAAAGCGATGCCATGACACGCTGTGATTGGGATTCACGTTATGGCAGTCCACGTTTGGTGCAACAGCTCTCTACCACCACTTGTGTCAACGGCCGCAACTGGGGCTATGACAGTAACCGCAGCTTGTGGGTGAACGGCGGTTGCCGTGCTCGTTTCGCTGCACAATAATTCAGGCGCAACAAGGAAAAAGCCCCGGTAATTCGGGGCTTTTTTTATGGCTTAGGGGTACCGCTCGATGCTGGAGTAGCGGGTTTTGTTTCCACTTTAGCCTGGGGCGCTGATTCGGTTTTTGATGCTGTATTGGTTTCAGTTTTTACTTCGGCTTTTACTTCGGGTTTTGAGTCCGATTTTGATTCTGATTTTGTGTCGCTGCTATCGGCAAGATTACGTTTTTTGTCACCGTCTTTCTTGAAATCAGTTTCGTACCAGCCTGAACCTGCCAAACGAAATTGTGGCGCAGTTAATTGCCGACGCAAAGTCTCTTTCTCGCACATTGGGCAATGGGTTGGATCGGTATCCGATAATTTTTGCAGGCGATCAAATTGATGGCCGCAACTTTCACATTCAAAACCGTAGATGGGCATAACAAATCCTTGAAAATCCTTTTTACAGCAAACAAATTCGTCGTCCCGATGACAATCGGGATCCAGTAACTTCTACGAAGCCATTAATACACGCTACGTATTGTGTTTCTGGGCCCGGCTTTCGCGGGGGTGACGCACTATACTTTGTATTGTGTTTCTGGGCCCCGGCTTTCGCCGGGGTGACGCACTATAATTTTTTCGCAAAATTAAAACTTCGTCTTCCCGATGACCTTCGGGATCCAGAAACTTCGACGAAGCTATAGATACACGCTACGTTGTTTGCTTCTGGGTCCCGGCCTGGGCCGGGGTGACGGATTATTTTATTACCTAAACCGCTTCCAGCTGCTCGTAAATTTCCAGCCACTCGGCTTCCAGCGTTTCAATGTTTTTAATCACGCTGTCTTGCTTGGTAGATAGAGCAGGTAATTCTTTAATTTTAGTACGGCAAAACTCTTCATCGGAAAACTGGTTTTCAATTTGCAGTTTCTCGGCTTTATATTTTTCCAATTCGGTTTCAATGGTTTGAAAACGTTTACGCAAGCCGCGCATTTCATTATCGGTGCGGAGT
>JAYSXB010000022.1:0-5900 GCA_043717775.1 Arenimonas sp. | reverse complement strand
TGGTCTTTGTGACCTTTGTATTTTTTATATTGAAACGTAGCCCGGGTGATGGCTTCATCTCACCCGGGGAAACCTGCGACATCATCTGACTTGTAATCACAAAAAATAACAGCTTATTCAATCAATATTTTAATCTGCGAGTCCCCGGGTCGGTGGAACGTGACCCGGGCTACGATATTCTCAAAAACTGTCGCAGGTTTTTTGCGCCTTACGGACGCTCCTACGGTTTTATTTTCGTGGTCTTTGTGATTTTTTTTATGTGCAGGCTTAATCGCAGATCAATCCCGGGTCAGATGAAGCTATGGCCCGGGCTACGCTTCAAACCCCGATCTGCAGCCAATTGGCGACAACGCCGCGGGCTTCATCAACACCCAATTTTGTTTCGGATGAAAATAATTGCACGCTGGCGGTGCCGGCTAATTGTGTTTTGACTTCGCGAATGGTTTTGGTTTGTTCGCCGCGTCCGATCTTGTCGGCTTTGGTTAATAAAATATGCGCAGGCATATGTCGGCGAAATGCGTAACTCAACATACCTTGGTCAAATTCGCGCATGGGGTGGCGAATATCCATGACAATGATTAATCCGGCTAAGGCTTGTCGGGTATGGAAAAATTCATTGATAAATTCCTGCCAATGGATGCGCAGGTTTTCCGGCACTTTGGCATAGCCATAACCTGGCAAATCGACCAGATGTTTTTCCGGCGCGACTTGAAAATACACCAGTTGCTGAGTACGTCCGGGTGTTTTCGAGGTGCGCGCAAGGCTGTTTTGGTTGCATAGCGTGTTCAGTGCGCTCGATTTGCCCGCGTTCGAGCGTCCAGCAAAGGCGACTTCAAAGCCGGCATCGGTCGGCAATTGGCTGGGTAAGTGGGCGGCAAGCCGGTATTCTGCGCGGGCAAGTGGATTCTTCATGGCGCTAGTTTACGCGAAGGCCATGCCGAGGCGCTTTAATCGGCGACATTACATTGACCATACCCTAGGCTGACTGGGATAATTAGCGCCTTAGCCGCTGAACCTGCGGCCCTTCAAAACATTGTTTGGAGCTTTTCCATGAAGTTCTCCCCCATTTTTATTATTGGTGCGGTAGCTGCCGTTCTCGTCACTAGTGCCTTTGCTGCACAACAAGCCGCTACCGTAAAACCGGTGCTTGAAGCGGCTCCTGCGCCTACCGCTGCCCTGGTTGACAACAAGCCTGCGACCGCCGGTGATGTAACTCGTGGCCAGACCAAAGCAGGCACTTGTGCTGCTTGTCATGGCGCCGATGGTAATGCGGGTGATCCGCAATATCCTAAATTAGCCGGTCAGCATGAGCTTTATATCGCCCGTCATCTCGCGCTTTTCAAAAATGGCGGTCGTGAAAACGCCATCATGATGGGCAACGCGATGGCATTGACTGCGCAAGACATGCGCGATGTAGGCGCCTACTTCGCAACGCAGAAAGTTCTAGCCGGCATTGGCGACGACACCGTGATTGCCGAAGGCCCGAATCAAGGCAAAAAATATTATCAAGTTGGTGAGCGCATTTATCGTGGTGGTAAAGCAGACGGCACACCGTCTTGCATTGCTTGCCATGGTCCCACTGGTCGCGGCGTTCCTGGCCCAAGTTACCCCGCCATTGGTGGCCAGCACGCTACTTATACCGTCGCCAAACTGACGGCATTTAAAGCCGGTACGGTTTGGGGCAAGGATGCACAAGCCAATATGGTGATGAAGGCCGCGGCTAAAAACCTGAGCGATGAAGAAATTCAAGGCTTGGCGACCTACCTGCAAGGCTTGCATAACGCTGCTGACGGTCAAGTGGTCGTAGCAAAGTAAAAAAGTTCCCAGACCGCCAGCTGGCTTTCAGCTGGGGTTGCAAAGCACACGGGCAAAGTGCGCCCAGTTCCCACCTTTTCAGGAGAGTTCCATGTTGCGTCGCGTGCTGATTACTCTGTCTTTATTATTGCCTATGACTTTATTACCTATGGTTGCCACCGCACAGCCAATGGCTCCAGGCATGCCGCGCGCGGGTATTGATTACGAAGCCTTGCAGTCAGCGCAGCCAACATTCTCGAACGTCAAAGGTAAAATCGAGGTTGTCGAAGTTTTCAGTTACGCCTGCCCACACTGCGCCCACTTCCAGCCTTTTGTCAGCGCATGGAAGAAAAAAGCACCGGCCGACGTGAATTTTATTTATATGCATGCCGCGGGTGGCGGCGCATGGGAGCGTTTTGCACGCGGGTTTTATGTTGCTGAAAGCAAAAAAATTCTGCCGCGTACCCACGAGCCTATGTTCAATGCCGTTTTTGTTGAGCAAAAATTAACGCCGAATGCATCGCTGGACGAAATCGCCGATTTTTACACCAAGTTCGGTGTCGATAAGAAAAGTTTTCTCGATGCCATGATGAGCAAAGCCATCAACGACAAAGTTGCAAAATCTACGCAGTTTAGTATTCGTACCGGTGCCAACAGCACACCCACTATCGTGGTTAATGGCAAGTATAAAATTGTTGCCACCCAGGACCGCGGCTTTGAAGGCATGATAAAAACGATTGATTTTATTGTTGCTAAAGAACGCGCTGTGATGAAAGCACCGAAACCAAAACCTGTTGCAGCTCTTTAATTATTAACCCTGTATCTATGTTGTCTGGCTCGGGAGATTTTTCAATGAATGACATTTTGCGTCGCGTTTTTACTGCCGGTTTGATGCTATTGCCGATGGCGGTTCTCGCACAAGCTTCCGCGCCGCGCGTCAATGTTGATTACACCGTATTGACTACCCCGCAAGCTGTTTACGCACCCATGAAGGGCAAAATTGAAGTTGTCGAAGTATTTAGTTACGCCTGCCCGCATTGTGCTGATGCCAGCTCGGCCATAACCACTTGGGCTAAAACCAAAGCCCCTGATGTCAATTTTGTGTATTTGCATTCCGTAGGGTCACCGGCGTGGGAGCGTTTTGCTCGCGGTTTTTTTGCTGCAGATACCAAGAAAATCCAGGGCATAACCCATGATGCAATATTCCAGGCGGTCTTCGTCAGTCAAAGCCTTTCGCATGATGCCTCCCTGGAAGATATCGCAAAGTTTTACAGCAAATATGGCGTAACTGCCCCGCAAATGCTGGCGATCATGAATAGTCCGAGCATCAATGCTAAATTGAATCGATCAAAGCAATTTACTATTCGTACCGGTGCCAACTCCACGCCGACAATAATAGTGGCAGGAAAATATAAAGTCAGCGCAACCCGTGCAGGTGGCTTTCCCGGCATGATGAAAACAGTCGATTTTCTGGTAGCCAAAGAACGTGCTGCAATGATGGTGCGTGCAGTTGCCAAGCCTGCACCTGCGAAATAGTTTTTCCGTTTTATTATTAAAGGCCGCTTAGCGGCCTTTTTTATTGAATGAAATATCCATTGAAACCTTCGTCTCCATTGCAAGCTCCAACGCATAAGCACAGACTACTGCAATGAATGCACCCGCGTCGCTTCGCATCTTAAGCAGCAATATTCAAGCCGGCTCACGCACACGCGCTTATCGTGAATATGTCACACGCTCGTGGTCGCATGTGCTACCTAATGGCAAGCGCGCCAATCTTGACGACCTTGCCCGATTAACCTCGCAGTTTGACATCGTTGGCTTGCAGGAAAGTGACCCGGGAAGTTTACGTTCGGGTTTCGACAATCAAGGCCATGTGCTTGCTGAACTCGCAAAATTTCCCTTTCATAGTCATCAAGCCAATCGCCGCATTGGCAATATTGCCAGCAGTGGCAATGCGCTGCTCAGTCGCTTGGAACCGAGCGAAATGCTGGACTATGTTTTGCCTGGTCGCTTGGCCGGTCGTGGCGTGCTGATTGCAAGTTTTGGCAGCGGCAAACAAAGCTGGCAACTGGCGATTACGCACTTATCACTCGGCGTAAAATCACGCCAACTGCAATGTAATTTTTTAGCGGATTTATTTGGCGATACCCGTCGCTTGGTATTGATGGGTGATTTTAATTGCGAAGCCGACGCACCCGAAATGCAAGTCTTGTATCGCCGCACAAGACTGCAGGCGCCACCACAAAGAATCAGCACATTCCCAAGTTGGGCACCGACACGCTCACTCGATCATATTTTATGTGCCGGTTTTGAAGTCAGCGATTACACGGCTGTGGTGGCTGCCGGCTCTGATCATCTCGCAGTGGCAGCGAGCATTAAAGACCCGATGCAAATTGCGTAGGTCGGGGCCCGGCCCGACGCTCTTGAAAGATTGCGATAGCGTTTATCTCCAACACTAATCGACGCTCTTGAAAGATTGCTATGGTGTTTATGTCGGGCCGGGGCCCGACCTACATCACTGTGATTGTAAAATCACCTCAACGCATACCCAAACTGCTGCCTGAATTGTTCGGCAAACTGCGTGTAATCAAAACGCTGGTTTTGCGGGCCGACGTTTTCAATTTTCAATGCTCCCATCAACGAGGCTATACGTCCCGTGGTGGCCATATCCATGTTATTCATCCAGCCATAAATCAAGCCCGCGCGATAGGCATCGCCGCAGCCAGTGGGGTCTGCCACTCGCGTCACTGTGGCGGGAGGAATTTGCAGCATGCCGTTTTTGGAATGGATTTCCGAACCCTTGGGCCCACGGGTAATCAGATAAGCCTGCACGCGCTCGGCAATTTGTTTTTCGCTTAAGCCGGTCTTTTCTTGCAACAAGTTAGACTCGTAATCGTTCACGGTGACATAGGTCGCCTGCTCGATCATCTGCGTCAATTCCTTGCCATTAAACAATGGCATGGCTTGGCCAGGGTCGAAAATGAACGGAATATTGCATTCGGCAAACTCGGCCGAATTTTGCAGCATGGCTTCATAGCCGTCAGGCCCGACAATACCAAAACCAATATCGGGCACATCTCGCACGTGGTTTTCGTAGGAGCGCATCATGGCGCCCGGGTGAAAGGCCGTAATTTGGTTATCGTCCAGGTCGGTCGTGATAAAAGCCTGCGCGGTGAATAAATCGGGCAGCTCTTTGACAAACTGCAAGCTGATGCCGCGTTCCTCGAAGTGGGCGCGATAAGTAGCAAAATCCTGCCCGACAGTCGCCATGGGGATTGGATTCCCACCCAGTAATTTGAGGTTATAGGCGATATTGCCGGCACAACCGCCGAATTCGCGACGCATGCGGGGTACCAGGAACGAAACATTCAGGATATGCACTTTATCGGGCAGGATGTGGTTCTTGAACTGGTCTGGAAACACCATAATGGTGTCGAAAGCGAGCGAACCACAAATCAATGCCGATGCCATCATGAAATCCTTAAAGAGATGGCGCATAGGCCACGAAATAAAACTTGATCAAACAAACAAGCGGGCGCACATATTAACGCGAGCTGAGCGCGATGACATTAAATATTTATCCGAACTATTTCTCAGAAACATTGATTATTCCTTGCTCTCAGGCCCTTGTAATTGATACCCTAACAACTTCATTTTTCTTATCTAGTGCAGGCTTCAACGATGTTCAAGAAGCTCCGTGGGCTGTTTTCAAACGATCTTGCCATTGATCTCGGCACCGCAAATACCCTCATCTATATCCGTGGTCAAGGCATTGTGCTCAACGAGCCCTCCGTCGTGGCTGTCCGTCGTGACCGTACCGGCAGCAACACCATGATCGTTGCGGCGGTTGGCACTGAAGCTAAACAAATGCTCGGTCGCACACCCGGTAATATCGCCACCATTCGCCCCATGAAAGATGGCGTGATTGCTGACTTCACTTATACCGAAGCGATGCTCAAACACTTTATCCGTAAAGTGCATACCTCACGCTTTTTACGCCCGAGTCCTCGCGTATTAATATGCGTGCCTTGTGGTTCGACACAAGTGGAGCGTCGAGCTATTAAAGAATCGGCCGAAGAAGCCGGTGCTCGCGAAGTGTATTTGAT
>JAYSXB010000210.1:0-9169 GCA_043717775.1 Arenimonas sp. | reverse complement strand
GTTTAGTTTGTGGCAAGGTATTCATGCTCAAGCCACATTGTCTGGCCTCGTCGAGCAGCCAGTGAAAAGCTTGGTCGGACAAAGCCGTTTCCGAATTTTCGTCATAACCGCCGCCCACATCGCAATGATTACCGCGAAACCAAAGTTGCCGCAATGACTGCGACTGCGTGGAATCGCCAAAATCATTTTGCTCGTACACCCGCGGCTTGAACTGTGCCCGGTGCTCATCCAGCGCCAGCGCATGTCGTACGTGTTGAATACGCTTGTTCAATATATTCGGATTGGAACTCATGCTCACCGAAAAGCCCGGAAAGCCGACTGAAGAAACCGTGTCCCAGACGCCAACAAAATAAACACTCGCTTGTTTTCTCTCGCCACTGCCGAAATTAATGCGGATTTGTTTCGCAACATCGTCGCGATTATTAATTTCCTGCGGCACTTCGATACCGAGTAGTTCTTTTGCGGTAACGGATAATTCATTGATGAATTTAAACAAGCTTGTTTTTCCTTTAGCGGAAAAATAAACGCGCAAAAGAGTGGGTAGCATGGCTTCATGATGGGTATCGATAATGCCAAACAGATGCACCATGCCTGATATGCAACGCACCGTGAAAGCACCACGTGAAAATCCGAACAGATAAATCTGGTCACCGGGCTGGTAGTACTTCATTAAAAACAAATAGGCCTGGCTGATGTTTTCATAAACACCACGGCCGGAGGCCAGCCCCCATAAGCGAGCACATTTATTGCGGAACCATTCATCAATTCCGGTGCTGGGCAAAGCATCCGGTGCGCCAACACCGGGATCGTAGTATAAAATTTGCCGTGGATTATCAGCGCGAGCCAATAGCTCAAAAGTTTTCAAGACATTGGTGTCATGATCATTCGCGGTGAGCGTATTGTTGGTGCCATCGCAACAAATAATGAGCTGTCGTGCCATGGTTGTTCCCAATGTTCTAGGTCAGCAAGGAGTCTAGCACTGGCTTCCAAGCCACTTCGGCAATGCGTTTGAAGCCTGCGCGCTTGGGATGAATCTCGTTATCCCAATCAGCGGCCTTGACAAGCAATCCGCGTGAATCAACGCAGCGAATGCGTTGATTGCGGCTGGCAAGTTCACGCTGCACTTCGGTAAATTGATCTATTAGCCAACTGCAAATAATGCGCTGTGAGGCAAAATCGTTAACACCGACTTCTTCCATAAAGGGCTTAATCCAAGGCCCCGTTAATTTTCTGCCAAACAATTTATAGGCTCCACCGTCAGGCCAAGGGTAATCATAATTGTGCATGACAATTTCGCAGCTTGGGCGTTCCTGGTTTCGTAAATCTATAATTTGCTGATAGTCACTTGAAATATAGCGCAGTGCACTTTCAAACGAGGCCAAATGAATATATTGGTTCACTAAAGCTGGAACCCGCCCCCAAGGCCGCGTGCCAAAATCCTGCGGCTCATCACTGCGCTTGATAAATTCGCGTAACTCGCTGCCCACCACGTCATTACCGCCCATGGAAAGCAAGAGCACATCAAATTGGTATTGCTGCAATAAACGCTGTAAACGCGGCCGAAGTTTTTTTAAATCGGCACTCTCGCGACCCAGTACCGACTCATTATAAAAATAGGTTTTGCGATACAGGCGCTTTAGCTGTTGGTGAAGATCAATTAACTGAAGTGGATAGTTAAACCAGGAATCACCAAAACAAATCACCCGTGGTCGATCCGGATGCTCTTCAATTCCGCTGATAAAATCTTTGATTTCTTTACTGGAAGGCATGGTGAACCTCGTAACTTATCAACTGGAACTCTATTCAATTATCGTTCCTGCGTAGGCGGGAATTCAGAAAGCCTGAAGTCACTGGCTTCCCGCCTACGCGAGAATGACGGTTTTATAATTAATTCAGAGCTTTCAATAGTAATAATAGTTACGCAGAAAAGACCATAGAGCGGTCAAAGATGATGATTTATGTAAGCTTGATGCTGAACTTCGCCGTCGTCTTGCCTTGAATTTCTTCCAGCGTTACGCCGGGCGCCAGTTCGATTAATTCAAAGCCGCTGCTACGATCTGGTCGTGAGAATACGCCGAGGTCAGTAATCAATACATCAATCACGTTTTGGCCGGTCAGAGGTAATTCGCAGGCGGGTTTGAATTTTGCTGCGCCGTCTTTGTTGTTGTGTTCCATTACCACGACGACGCGTTTGACGCCTGCGACTAAATCCATCGCACCGCCCATGCCTTTGACCATTTTGCCGGGGATCATCCAATTGGCGATATCGCCGTTTTCCGAAATTTCCATCGCGCCGAGAATCGACAAATCAATATGGCCGCCTCGAATCATGGCGAAACTATCACTAGACGAAAAATACGACGAGATCGGTAGTTGCGTGATAGTTTGCTTGCCGGCATTAATCAAATCGGCATCGACTTCTTCTTCATAGGGAAACGGGCCCATACCGAGCATGCCGTTTTCAGACTGCAGCACCACTTTCATATTTTGCGGAATGAAATTGGCGACTAAGGTTGGAATACCAATGCCAAGATTCACATAAAAACCATCGCGTAATTCTTTCGCTGCTCTTTTAGCAAGCTCATCGCGTGACCAAGCCATTATGCAATCTCCCTCGCACGCACGGTGCGTTGTTCAATCGGTTTTTTATAATCACGATTGACAATAATTCGTTGAACAAAAATTCCCGGCGTATGAATACTGTCGGCATCGAGTTGACCGGCTTCGACAATTTCTTCGACCTCGGCAATGGTAATTTTTCCGGCAGTAGCCATCATCGGATTAAAATTGCGCGCGGTTTTACGATAAATTAAATTACCTTCGGTATCGGCTTTCCAGGCTTTAACAATGGAAACATCGGCGACCAGTCCGGTTTCCAGTACAAATTTTTCGCCATTGAATTCGCGAATCTCCTTGCCTTCGCTAACCAAAGTGCCAACACCGGTTTTGGTATAGAAACCGGCAATGCCGGCGCCACCGGCGCGAATGCGCTCTGCTAGCGTGCCTTGTGGATTGAATTCCAGTTGTAGTTCACCGGCCAGATATTGGCGTTCAAATTCCTTATTCTCGCCAACATAGGACGAAATCATTTTTGTAATTTGCCGGGTTTTTAGTAACAGGCCCAGACCAAAATCATCGACCCCGGCGTTATTGGAAATAAAGGTCAGGTTTTTTACGCCTGAGTCGCGTAAGGCGGTAATCAAATATTCCGGAATACCGCATAAACCAAAGCCGCCTGACATGATGGTCATGCCATCGTGGATGCAATCGGCTAGTGCCGTGTTGGCATTGGGGTAAAGTTTGCCTTTAGCAATGGTCATAACGGGCCCGGGAGGTATCTTAATAGGGAATGGTAGCATTTCATTGTACTAGGACCGGATTTACTGGGAACCGTACTAAGGAGTAGGTATCACAAATAAGGAGGGCGTTTTATCATACTCAAATGAAAATAATAATTTTACGTTTTATCTTGATTGCCTTGAGCCTTGGCCTAAGCGCCTGCACCACCCTTATCAAGCCGATCAAGCCGGATTTAAAGCGCTTATATGCCCGTGAAGTACAAAACACGGCGCAGCCACCGATCATTATCATTCATGGTTTGATGGGTTCCACCTTGGTCGATAAAACGACCGGTAAAGAATTTTATCCAAAATCTGCTAGCGCGGTGGCGCTGAGTGATTATCGTGATTTAGCGATTAGCCCCATATCCACGGCAGGCGATAATTTAGTGCCAGGGGCTATATTGCGTGATATTGCCGGCGTCGATTTTTATGGCGCGCTCACCAATGTGCTCGAGAAGGACGGCCAGTTTGTACAGACAGTACCCGGCCAAGCGATCGGCACGCAAAAGCGGCGGTACTATAATTTTATTTATGATTGGCGCCGCGACAATATTATTGCCGTTAAACAATTGCATACTTTTATCGAGCAAATTCGCAAAGATTACAATGACCCAAACTTACGGGTAGATATTATTGCTCATAGCAATGGCGGCCTGCTCGCCAATTATTATTTGCGTTATGGGCCTACCGATGTACTGGATGAGAAAAATTTTACCCAGTGGCAAGAAGGTTCCAAGCGTGTAAGACGCTTGGTATTGCTAGGTACTCCTAATTTAGGGGCCGTCACCAGTGTAGAAAGATTGCTTCGCGGCTTTCGCCTTGGCTTTCGTATTATTCCGGTTGAAGTGCTGACCAGTTTTGCCACGCCATTTGAAACTCTGCCAAGCCCTATCGTACAAAGTGTTCTGGATACCCATGGCAACCCAAGCAGCTTTGATATTTACGATTCGCAGGCATGGCAGCGTAATGAGTGGTCGGTTTATTCGCCAGATTTTTTAAACATGCTCGAAAAGCAAAGTGAAAACCCCGCCGCAGCGAAGGTCAAGCAAGCCGTTTTTCAAACCGTGTTTGCACAACATCTGCTGCGTGCGGGACGCTTTCAAGCGGCATTGACGACTCCTTTCACTAGTGATGGTATTCGGGTCGCTGCCTTTGGCGGCGATTGTGAATTGACCCCGAACCGGGCCGTGCTTGACCAAGCCAACGGCAAACCGTTTCTGGCCTTTAGAGCCAAAGATGTGGTGAATAAAGTACCGGGCATTGATTATGATTATTTGATGATGGCGCCCGGTGACGGCTTAGTGCCGCGCGATTCGCAAGATGCCAATCAATATAGTTTTCTGCCTTTGCATCAAAATTTCTTTCTTTGCGAACGCCATGAATTTCTGGTGAACAATCCTTATTTCCAGAATAATTTATTATATTTTTTGATGGCGCGTTGAAGCAACGTAGGGGCGCATGCTTGCTGCGCCCGTAATCTGCTCGCAGCCCATGGCGCAGCAAGCATGCGCCCCTGCGATATGCGCCACCGCATTAGATAAACTTGATAAGCTAGCCGTTCCCTACTGGAGCCCGATTATGAAACGCAGCTGCCGCAGTCTGTTATTGATCGCATTATTGGCAAGTCCGTCCATTCAAGCCGCCGAAAAAATCCGTTACGTCATCCTGGTCGATGGCGGTAAACAGGCTGGCGAGCAAACGGTTGAACAAACCGACGATGGCCTGACCAAAGTCCATTTTATTTTCAAAGACAATGGTCGCGGGCCTGAGCTTGATGAAGAATTTCGGGTTGCCGATGATGGTACTTTTAGTGAGTATCGAGCCAAAGGTAATTCGACCTTTGGCGCCGTTATCGACGATCGTTTCGAGCGAAAAAACAATGTTGCGAGCTGGGCTTCAACTTCAGAAAAAGGCAGTCAAAAACTCAGTGGTAGTGCTTTATATATTCCGCTTAACAGTTCGTTCGCGGTGGGCTCGGCAAGTATCGAAGCCTTGGCCAAACGCCCAGATGGAAAACTGCCTTTATTACCTGCGGGAACTTTGACCCAGCGTAAACTCGATGAAGTTGAAGTCAGCCGCGACGGTAAAACCCAACAGGTGCAATTGCTTGCACTTTCAGGCCAAGGCTTAACGCCGCAATTTGCCTGGGCTACAACCGGTAATAAGCCAAGATTGTTTGCGATTGTGGTACCGGGCTATATGGTGGCGATTGAAGACGGTTGGCAAGCGAACGGCAGCGTGTTGGAAGCACGTCAAAAAGCGGCGGAAGCCACATTGCTTAAAGACATGGCCGTCAAGCTACAAAAACCGATGGACGGTTTAACGGTAATTCGCAATGCTCGCGTTTTTGATAGCGAGAACGCCAAACTATTGGCCGCTTCCGATGTTTATGTTTTACGCGGAAAAATTACAGCGGTATTACCGACCGGCTCACCTACGCGTGGCGCCGATAATGAAATCGATGCAGGCGGCCGTGTGTTATTGCCGGGCCTGTTTGATATGCATGGTCATGTTGGGCGCTGGGATGGTGGTTTGAATCTTGCGGCTGGCGTTACCACCGTGCGTGATATGGGTAATGATAATGCGACTCTGCAACAGATGATTGATGAAACCATTGCCGGACAATTATTGTCGCCACAAATAGTACCCGCTGGTTTTCTGGAAGGTGAAAGTCCGTTTTCAGCGCGCAATGGTTTTGTGATCAAGAATTTGCAGGAAGCCAAAGACGCGATTGATTGGTATGCCGAGCATGCTTATCCGCAATTAAAAATTTACAACTCGTTTCCAAAAGATATTCTAAAAGAAACCATTGCCTATGCTCATACTCGCGGCTTGCGGGTGAGTGGTCATATTCCGGTATTTCTGCGGGCGGAAGAAGCTGTTAATGCGGGTTATGATGAAATTCAACATATCAATCAGGTGCTGCTGAATTTCCTGGTAACACCGACCACCGATACACGTACCCTTGAGCGTTTTGTATTGCCTGCCGAAAAAGTGGGTGATCTGGATTTCAATTCAAAACCGGTAATAGATTTTATTGCGCTGCTGAAGCAAAAAAATATCGTGATTGATCCGACCGTTGTCACCTTTGAATTTTTGAGACAACAAGATGGCACCGTGCCCGAAGCTTATGCTCCGGTGATGGACCATATGCCGATTGATTTGCAACGCGGTTTTCGTGTCGGCACCATGAAAATTCCCGATGCTGCTACAGCCGAGCGCTATAAAAAATCCTATGCAAAAATGCTCGAGTTCGTCGGCATTATGTATAAAGCCGGTATCCCTATTGTGGCCGGAACTGATGCCATTCCTGGCTTTACCTTGCAAAGTGAATTGGAATTTTATGTGAAGCATGCCGGCATGACACCCATGCAAGCCCTGCAAATTGCGACACACAACGGAGCACTATATTCGCGAACCATTAATGATCGCGGCAGCATTACACCGGGCAAGTTGGCAGACTTGGTATTGATCGATGGCGACCCGACCACCAATATTGCCGATATTCGCAAAGTGGCTTTGGTCATTACGCAAGGAAAAGTTATTTCGCCTAATGCTATTTATGAAACTCTGGGCATCAAGCCATTCGTCACTAATGCACCGGTATTGAAAGCGCTTGCGAAAGACAAGGTCGCGCAGCGCAATGGTGATGGTGGTACAGGGTTGCCGAGTATCTTTGGCAGTATTGGCCACGCTCACAAAGACTAATCGCAGAAGCGCGTTTAGGCGCGATAAATTTGCGATAAATTCGTAGCCCGGGTCACGCTCCACCGACCCGGGAATGATTTGCCATTGTGGGAGCCGGTTCACCGGCGATTAGATGTTTCAGTTTGCCATGCAAGTAAATCGCAGCGTGGAGTTCAATCGCCGGTGAACCGGCTCCCACAATGGCAAATCAGGTATCCGGGCTCAATTTCGCAGATAACTAATCAAGCGCCCACGAAAGGGTGAGACGTCGGAATCATTAAATCGGCAACGGGTTTCTTCAATACGAAACCCCTGAGTAATCATTGCGCGACTGAAAGCCGCGCTAACGCCGCGCCCAGGATCGGTGGTAATGATTTCTGCGCGCGGCTTTGCGTGACGTGCAATAAGTTCGGAGAGCATTTGTGCATGGTCACGCTCATATAAAATATCACTACCAATAATCAGATCGAATTTACCCAATGTCGCATGCGGTTTTTGCCAGGATAAATCGACATACGCCGGGCGTTTCAAAAAATTGAGATCGGCGTTATGTTTCAAAAAAGAAGCGGCCAAGGGATGATGATCACTCGCGGTAATATCGGCTGCACGGCGTTGCAACACCAGGCTTGAAAGCCCTAAGCCGCAACCAATTTCAAGAATACGACGGCCGGCAATCGGAATGACCGACATGGCGTTGGCTAGCACTTGCCCAGCAGGCCAAAGCTGACCAAATAAACTCCACGACGCTGAAGAAATGCCTGCCAATTCAGCAAGACCTTGCGGGTCGGCATATTGTTGCTTATCGCTGAGCGAACGAATTTGGTAAGCGTGATCGCCCACCTTTACGGTGCTTGTTTTGACGTTATAGCCCGGCATGTCGCTTTCTCGCAGATGCGGTGAAGGCAAGCTGCTTTGCGCAGCAAACTTTTGGCGAAGCGGGCCGTGAAGAACACACGAAGCGCAGGAATACGAATTAGGCGACCATAACAACACAGATCAGCCTAATTACCTAACGACGCGGCTGTTTTTCGCAAACAGGGCTTGTCTAGTGATTGCCGGACATTCGCGTTTATCCGATTGTGCTTACAATGCGCGTGACGACAGTAGATTAAGGTGGAATTGGAAATGCCGACAGCAATGAAATTCAATATTCAACACAACCCCGACCAGTATCGATTTGAAACAATCATCGAGAATTTAATCAGCGTTATTGATTACCAATTGGACGGCAAGCATTTGTCCTTGACGCATGTTGTGGTGCCGAAATTGCTCGAAGGTCGCGGCATTGCCAGCGAGTTAACGCAGACCGCTCTCGATTGGGCCCGCACCGAAAGTTATCGCGTTATTCCCGTATGCCCTTATGTGCAAGCCTGGTTGAAAAGACATCCGGAATATCAGGATTTGGTGTAGGTCGGGCCCCGGCCCGACAAATCTCCACGACTGCGTTGATATATCAAACCCTGAAGCCGTATTTCCTTTTCGCTTTTCTATTACGAAAGATTCGCTTTCAATAATTCCGCACAGTAACTACGTCCAGAACCATTGCGAAACGAACCAATACGTAGGAGGCCCCTTGGGGGCGACCTTGGCCTGTTAATTACGGAACAATTGCGCGATTGTTTCTCATAGAATCACGGCCAGACTTGGCCGTTGGCAGCCCAAAGCATCAAATGAATACAAACGTCAAACGGCATTGAAGACACGTCGCCTGGCCGGAAAATGCTCCTGCATTTCCGACACTCCCGCTGTCCACGTCGCCCGCAAGCGGCCTCCTACGTAGTGCGGTACCCATGGAGAATTTATTCCGCCAAAAAATCCAGAATAATTTTCGCCACTGCATCGGCTTTTTCCATATGCAGATGATGTCCACCGGGAATGACGGCAAGTTGGCCGTGTTTTAACTCGGCAAGACGCGCAGCACGTTGCTCTGGTGTGAAATAAATCGGCGCGGGGTCTGCCGCGATCACAAGAGTCTGCGCTTCAATCGCACGGATCCAGCTGCGGATAAAACTCTCGTCAGTACGGACATGGGTTGGCAACATCATGCGCGGGTCGCTGCGCCAGACAAAACCACCTTCTACTTCCTGCAGATTTCTTTGTACGATTAATCGCGCGGCATCACGCGTCATTTTACTGGCGGC
>JAYSXB010000209.1:0-1358 GCA_043717775.1 Arenimonas sp. | reverse complement strand
GTATTTTGTTCATCGCTATTGGTCGGTGCCGTCTTTTTTGTATTGACTGCTAATTTGGCAGTGCTCGCATTGATGCCAATTCCGATGATTTTATTCGGCGCATTCTGGTTTCAAAAGCGTTTGTATCCGCGTTATGTGGCCGCCCGCGAAGCCGCTGCAACGGTGTCCAATCGCCTGAATAATAATCTGGCTGGCATGGCCACCATTCAAGCCTATACCGCCGAAGCCTTTGAAGCCGAGCATGTGCGCTTGGCATCGAATTCCTTTCGCGAGTGCAATAGTGAGGCTATTAAATTTTCGGCGGCGATTACGCCAGTAATTCGCATGGCCGTGATGTCGGGGTTTGTCGTCACTTTATTGTACGGCGGTTATCTGTGTTTAAAAGGCGAGATTGGCGTCGGCAGTTACACGGTGCTGGTGTATTTAACGCAGCGATTACTCTGGCCAATGACTCGCCTTGCCGATATGACCGATTTGTATCAGCGCGCAATGGCCTCGGTAAATCGAGTCATGGATTTACTGGAAACCACGCTGCCAGCACAAAGCAGCAAGGAATTTTCCGGCGCCGTAAAAGGCGGCTTGAAATTCGAGAATATCTCCTTCGCCTATGCCGACACACCAACACTTCGCAATATCAATATCGATATTCCCGCTGGTAGCACCGTTGCTTTTGTCGGCGGCACCGGTAGCGGCAAAAGTACCTTGCTGAAATTATTGCTGCGTTTTATTTCGCCCGACCAAGGTCGCATTTTATTTGATGGCCAGAATATTGCCGACATAAATTCTGCCGCTTTGCGCAAGCAATTGGGCTACGTCGCGCAAGATCCATTTCTGACCGATGGCAGTATTGCCGACAATATTGCTTACGGCGAACATGATGCAGATGTCAAAGCTATTGAAACCGCGGCTGATGCGGCCGAAGCCAGTGAATTTATTGCCAGCCTGCCGAAAGCTTTTGATAGTGAAGTTGGCGAACGCGGTACCCAGCTTTCGGGCGGGCAGCGGCAGCGTATTGCATTGGCACGTGCCTTATTCCGCAACCCGGCGGTATTGATTCTTGACGAAGCCACTTCAGCCGTCGATAACGAAACCGAAGCCGCCATTCAACGATCACTCGCGCGTGTTTCAAAAAATCGAACCACGATTATTGTCGCGCATCGTTTATCTACCGTAAGAAATGCCGATTGTATTTTCGTGATCGACAACGGACAGTTGGTCGAACAAGGTCGCCACGAAGAGTTACTGGCGCGCAATGAAATTTATGCATCGTTATGGCGATTGCAAACCGGCGAAGCCATATGACCCGTAGGAGGCCGCTTGCGGGCGACGTCATCTAACCCATTCACGTCGCCCGCAAG
>JAYSXB010000208.1:0-3602 GCA_043717775.1 Arenimonas sp. | reverse complement strand
GAAAACGTCTCAAATAGAGTCAAGATTTTCTCAATGATTATGATGGCGCGAAAAAGTGAATTGCACATAGCAGATCTTTTCAATCAAGCGCCACGTCTTTGCAACATCAATTTCTTTATTTCGCCAATGGCGCGCGCTGGGTTTAGTCCTTTCGGACAAGTGCGAGCGCAATTCATGATGGTGTGGCAGCGGTAGAGTTTGAAGGGGTCTTCCAGGTCATCCAAACGGGCGCCGGTATCTTCGTCGCGGCTATCGACAATCCAGCGATAAGCTTGCAGTAAAACTGCCGGGCCTAAATAGCGATCACCATTCCACCAGTAGCTTGGGCAGGATGTTGAGCAGCAGGCGCAAAGAATGCATTCGTAGAGGCCATCGAGCTTGTCGCGATCAGCTGGTGATTGCAGGCGCTCACCGCTGGCGGGCGCGGCACTTTGTGTGCGAATCCAGGGCTTGATGGAGGCATATTGTGCGTAGAAATGCGTCAGGTCGGGCACTAAATCTTTTATCACCGGCATATGCGGCAAGGGATAAATCGGCACCTCGGCTTTTCCGCATTCGCTAATACCTTTGGTGCAAGCCAGCGTATTAGTACCGTCGATATTCATCGCGCAAGAACCACAAATACCTTCGCGGCAGGAACGGCGGAAAGTTAGCGTGGGATCAATTTCATTTTTAATCTTGATCAGTGCATCCAGCACCATCGGGCCACAATGATCCATATCGACATCGTAAGTATCGACACGCGGATTGGCGTCATCGTCGGGATTCCAGCGATAAATTTTGAAGCTGCGAATGTTTTTCGCAGCAGCATTGGCCGGGAAATGCTTGCCTTTGCCAATCTTCGAATTTTTTGGAAGCGTGAACTCTGCCATAAAGGTTATCCGATAATTATTTCGTCGTCCCCGCGTATGCGGGGATCCATTGTCTTTTTTCATCACGACACGGCAGTGGGTTCCCGCATACGCGGGAATGACGGCTGATGTTTGCTGTCATGTCAAAACTCATCATCAATACTTCCGCTCAGCCGGTGGAATCGAATCGACTTCACTGGTCAAGGAACTCATGTGCACGGGGCGATAATCAATTGTGACCTTGCCTTTTTCGTCAATCCAACTCAGGGTGTGCTTCATCCACTCGGCGTCATTACGAGTGCTGAAATCTTCGCGTGCATGGGCACCGCGTGATTCCTTGCGATTTTCTGCCGACACCATGGTAACCACCGCTTGGCCGAGCAAATTCTGTAGCTCCATGGTTTCGATTAAATCGGAATTCCAGATTAATGAGCGATCTGACACTTTCACGTCTTCAAAACTTTTGAAGGCTTCTTCAATTTTAGTCACACCTTGCTGCAAGGTTTCACCGGTGCGGAAAACCGCCGCATCGTTTTGCATGATGGCCTGCATATTGTCGCGAATTTCAGCGGTCGGCGTGCCGCCATTGGCATTACGCAACTTGTCGAAATTGGCGAGTGATTTATCGCAAGCACTCGCAGGCAAAGATTTATGCGGCATGTTCGGCTTAATGGTTTCGGCTGCGCGAATCGCAACAGCACGACCGAATACCACAAGGTCGAGCAATGAATTCGAGCCCAAACGATTCGCGCCATGCACCGACACGCAGGCGGCTTCACCGATGGAATATAGGCCGGGCACTACGTGGTTCGGATTGCCGTCTTTCAAGGTCACCACTTCGCCGTGATAGTTGGTTTGTAGGCCGCCCATATTGTAGTGAACGGTTGGCAGCACAGGAATCGGTTGTTTTGTGACATCAACACCCGCAAAAATTTTTGCGGTCTCAGCAATGCCGGGCAATTTTTTATGAATCACATCTGGATCAAGATGCGTTAGATCCAGATGGATATGATCTTTCTTCGGACCCACACCGCGGCCTTCGCGAATTTCAATGGTCATTGAACGGCTGACCATGTCGCGTGGTGCCAAATCTTTTACCGATGGCGCATAACGCTCCATGAAACGCTCACCCTGGCTATTACGCAGAATACCGCCCTCACCGCGCACGCCTTCGGTAATCAAACAGCCCGCACCATAAATACCGGTGGGGTGGAATTGCACGAATTCCATGTCCTGTAATGGCAGGCCTGCACGCAGCGCCATGCCGCCGCCGTCGCCAGTACAGGTGTGTGCCGAAGTTGCAGAGAAATACGCACGCCCATAACCGCCAGTGGCCAAGACCACGCCATGGGCGCGAAATAAATGCAAAGTACCTTCGGCCATATCGAGCGCCAAAACACCGCGACAAACACCCTCTTCGTCCATGATTAAATCGAGTGCAAAATATTCGATAAAGAATTTTGCGTCGTGTTTCAAGGATTGCTGATACAGCGTGTGCAAGATTGCATGGCCGGTGCGGTCGGCCGCTGCACAAGTACGCTGAGCTGGTGGGCCCTTACCGTATTTTGTGGTCATGCCACCAAAAGGACGCTGATAAATTTTGCCTTCTTCGGTACGTGAAAACGGCACGCCGTAATGTTCCAATTCAATGATCGCCGGAATGGCTTCGCGGCACATATATTCGATGGCGTCTTGATCACCTAACCAATCGGAACCTTTTACGGTATCGAAAAAATGATAGCGCCAATCGTCTTCACCCATATTG
The DNA here is from genome assembly GCA_043717775.1 of Arenimonas sp. GTDB lineage: Bacteria > Pseudomonadota > Gammaproteobacteria > Xanthomonadales > Xanthomonadaceae > Arenimonas. The sequence goes on along the minus strand of JAYSXB010000208.1, from coordinate 986 downwards.
CCGAGCGCTGCGGAAATACCGCCCTGCGCTGCAACAGTATGCGAGCGGGTTGGAAATACTTTGCTGATGCAGGCGGTCTTCAAACCTTTCTCTGCCAGACCAAAAGTAGCGCGTAAACCGGCGCCGCCTGCTCCGACAACAATCATGTCGTATTTGTGTTCGGTAATTTTGTAAGCCGTCATGATGGTGTTTCGCCTCAGGCAGAAAATACGATGCGGCCAATCGCGATAATCGCAGCGATGGCAGCAATGGCATATGCAAATTTAATAACAAGCTGCAGCGCTAATTCCTGCCAGCCGTGAATATAGTCCTCAACCACCACTTGCAGGCCCAAACGTGCATGCCAGCACATGGCGATAATGAAACTCACCAGCAAGGTGGCATTCAGCGGTTTGGCAATCGTGGCGCGCACGGTGAAGTGATCGGCGCCAATTACACTGACCGCAAAATAAATAAACCAAGGTGCCAATACCAGCAGGGCAATCGCGGTGACACGCTGCATCCACCAATGATTGACGCCGTCTTTGGCCGAACCCAAACCGCGAGCAGTGGCGAGTGGATCGCGCATATTGCTCATAGGGCGGCTCCACGAAGTGCAACAAACCAAAGCAAGGCGGTCAAAATTACGGCGAGTGCGACGACCAAATAGCCGGTCTTCTGCACGGTTTCGATTTCCATACCCCAACCAATATCCCAAAGCAGATGACGAATACCGTTAAGTAGGTGATAAATCAGGCTAGCCGAAAATGCAAAAAGTGCGAGCATGCCAAACCATGAGGCAAGAATTTGCTGAGACCAGGCAAAACAGTCAGCGTCACTGGCAACGCTCACCAGCCATGCCGCAACAAACAAACCACCTATAGCGTTCACCACGCCTGTGGCTCGATGAATAATAGACAAAGTACTGGTTATTTGCGGTTTGTAAACCTGCAAGTGCGGAGATAACGGTCGCTGTCTAGCTGCCATGTGATGCTCTCTATTTGATC
>JAYSXB010000207.1:0-9270 GCA_043717775.1 Arenimonas sp. | reverse complement strand
GCTTTTGCCGCGCGATCAAATCGCCTTTCAACGCATGCTCGATGTGATTCGCCGTAATTTCGAGCGTTTCGGTTTTCTACCGGTCGAAACGCCAGTATTTGAGTTGTCGGATGTTTTGTTGACCAAGACCGGTGGTGAAACCGAGCGCCAGGTATATTTTGTGCAATCGACCGGTGCGTTAGAGCAAGGCGGCACGCCGGAACTGGCACTACGCTTCGACCTGACCGTGCCTTTGGCGCGTTATGTGGCCGAACACGAACATGATTTGGCGTTCCCGTTTCGTCGTTATCAAATGCAGCGTGTGTATCGCGGTGAACGTGCGCAGCGCGGCCGCTTTCGTGAATTTTATCAATGCGATATTGATGTCATCGGTAAAGACTCTCTTTCGGTGCGTTATGACGCCGAAATGCCGGCCGTTATCAGTGCCGTGTTTACCGAGCTAGGCTTCGGTGCTTTTACCATTCAATTAAACAACCGAAAATTGATGCGCGGTTTTTTCGAAAACCTCGGTGTTGTTGATGGCGAAAAACAAATGCTCGTGCTGCGCGAAGTCGATAAACTCGATAAACGCGGCGCCGAATATGTACGTGAAACTTTAACCAGTGATGCTTTTAAACTTGGCGATGAAGTGACTCAGCAGATTCTAGACTTTGTACAAACCCGTAGTAGCTCGCATGTCGATGCCATTGCCCAGCTCGATAAACTGGGGCAGGGTAGTGATGGTTTCAATCAAGGCGTGGCAGAGTTACGCGAAGTGATTGAATTATTAAAAGCCTACGGCGTGCCCGAGAAAAATTATGCAGTGAATTTCTCGATTGCCCGTGGTCTGGATTACTACACCGGTACCGTTTATGAAACAACGCTGGATGACTATCCGCAAATCGGTTCGGTCTGTTCCGGTGGTCGTTACGAAAATCTGGCCGGGCATTATTCAAAATCACATTTGCCCGGCGTTGGTATTTCGATTGGCGCGACCCGTTTATTCTGGCAATTACGTGAAGCCGGTATTATTTCAAGCGCTGAAAGTTCGGTTGAAGCTTTAGTCGGTTTGATGGATGAAGTTTATTTGCCGCAAGCTTTGGAGTTGGCACAATTATTACGCGCAGCAGGTATCAATACTGAAGTGCAATTGGAAGCCAAGAAGATTGCCAAACAATTCCAATATGCCGATCGTGCCGGTGTGCGTTTTATGGTGCTGTGCGGCGAGAACGAAATATCGCGCGGCGTTGTGACCGTGAAAGATTTACGTCGTCAGGAACAATTTGAATTGCCGCGCGCTGAACTGGCAAGTGCACTCAAAGTCGAGATTGAACAACAACGTGTTTTGAAAGGTCAATAATAATAATGAAACCGATTCGATTGGATGGACAGTCGCTGACACGCGAGCAGGTCGTTGCCGTGGCTTACGGTGCGAGTGTTGAGCTTGATAGCAAGCAACTGCTGAAAGTTCAGCGAGCAGCGGATTTTTTGGCCGAGCAAGTGCAAAAGCAGGAACCTATCTACGGCGTTTCCACCGGTTTTGGTAGCAATGCCGACAAACTTCTGGGCGCACATCGTTTGCGCCAGCCGGATAATTCCGACGAGTCGGTATTGGAAGAATTACAACGTAATCTAATCGTGACACATGCCGTTTGTGTCGGCGAACCCTTCGGTGTCGATGTGGTTCGCGCCATGCTTGTTATTCGTATTAATACATTGATGCGTGGTCATTCCGGTATTCGTGTTTCTACTTTGCAAGCGCAGGTCGCGATGTTGAATGCGGGTATTGTGCCAGTGGTGCCGCAAAAAGGCTCGGTGGGTGCCAGTGGTGATTTAGCGCCGCTTTCGCATTTGGCCATAGTGTTGCTGGGCGGTGGTGAGGCTTTCTATCAAGGAGAACGCGTGTCGGGCGCTGAAGCGCTCAAGCGTGCCGGTTTGCAGCCGATCCGTTTGTCGCATAAAGAAGGTCTGGCGCTCAATAACGGCACTGCACAAATGTTGGCAACCGGTGTATTGGCCGTCAATAAGCTTGATGAAATTCTGGACACTGCCGATGTAGCGGCGGCAATGACGATTGATGCATTTGCAGGTCGCGTGCGTGCATTCGACGAACATGTGCATGCATTGCGCCCGCATCCGGGGCAAGTGCATTCGGCTAAACATCTACGCGATTTATTGCGTGACTCAACTTTGTCGGATATTGCCTACCATCTTGTACCGAAATTCAAATCTTGGATGCCAGACAGTTGGGATTCAGAACAACAAGCCTCGCTCGCATTTGATATTGCCTGGGATTGGGTGCCTCTGAGTCAGCGCCACGGTCGCGAGCGTTTTTATCAACGCTTCAAACCATTTCGCGGCGGCAAGAAACATCAGCCACAAGATTCCTATTCATTGCGCTGCATTCCGCAAGTACATGGCGCCGTGCGCGATGCCGTCGAACAAGCAAAACGCGTGCTCGATGTTGAATTAAATTCCGTCACTGATAATCCGCTGGTGTTTCCGGACTTTGAAAACCCGCGCCATATTGAAGACCAAGTAGTGTCGGCGGGTCATTTCCACGGCATGCCTTTAGCGCTAGTCATGAGTTATGTGAAAGCAGCGATTCCGGTATTGGCGAGTATTTCCGAGCGGCGATTGAATAAGTTGGTAGATCCGGCAACGAACGATGGTTTGCCACCGTTTTTAATCGGCAATGAAGACGCCACCGAATCGGGTTTCATGATCGTGCAGTACACCGCAGCAGCCTTGGTGAACGATCTGGCATCGCGCGCACATCCGGCGTCAGTCTATTCGATTCCGACCAGTGCCAATGCCGAAGACCATGTCTCGATGGGTGCCAATGAAGCACGCCATGTGCTCGAAATGACACAGGATTTAGCACACGTTATTGCGCTGGAAATTTATACCGCAGCACAGGCACTGGATTATCGTCGCGACATGATTAATGCAGCCCGCGAGCTGGCAAAAAATTCCGATGCTGCCGCGTTGGCGAAAAAAATTCAGAATGCACCTTTGCCAACTTCAACGGACTACGCTGTGTTCATGCAAGAAGTCGAAGCTCTTCGCGTCGAGCTCGCCAGCTCTGACGAGTTTCATGCCAGCAAACCGGTGCGTGCTGTATGGCAGCGTTTGCGACAAGACGTGAGTTTTATGGCGAAAGACCGTGCAATGGATGCCGATATTCGCAAAGTCTTGGCTTTATTTGACCAAGGTGAATTACTGATGGCTGCAAAAGCCAGTGATGATAAGGACATCTGAAACATATCCAGCTGTAAGGGCGCCTGCTTGCTGCGCCCAAGATTTGTAGGAGGCCGCTTGCGGGCGACGTACCTTCTTTGCCTACATTCACATAATTTTCGTCGCCCCCAAGGGGCCTCCTACGCATCACAGGATTGTTGGCTGGATTAGCCAATCTCCTGCGCAACACTGACCCGGTTTCTGCCTTTATTTTTGGATAGGTAAAGCGCTTCATCGGCTTGATGCAGTGCCTGGTCGGGGCTCAAGTGTCGGTCGCCATTGATCGCAATAATTCCCAGGCTGGCGGTAATAGTGATTGCTTGCGCTCCGATTTTTATATTTTCATTTTCAATCCGTGAGCGTAATTCTTCTGCTATTAAAGCCAGCTTTTCCGATGTCACATTTGGCACCACGACAACGAATTCTTCACCACCGAATCGGGCAACAATCGCGTTATGGCCGGTCAAGGTAATGGTGATGGTTTTTGAAAGCGACCTCAGGCATTCATCACCGGCTAAATGGCCGTAGGTATCATTTATTTTCTTGAAGTAGTCCAGGTCTATCAGCATCAACCCAAGCGGTTGACGGCGCTCGGAAGTTTGTCGCAGCATTTGCTCGAATACTTCACGGAAGTGTCGGCGGTTATAAAGCCCGGTCAATGCATCACGTTGATTCGATTCACGCAGGCGCTTATTGGCATCAGCGAGTTGTTCCAGTGCCAGACTAAGTTCGGAAGTCCGTTTTGCGACATTGCTTTCAAGTTTTTCGTTGGCGTCATAAACAATCTTTACATTTTCATTGCGTAAATTGGCGTAGCGATACGCCAGCGCAAATGAAAGCAGGATCATTTCGATGGCTGAGCCGATTTGTATACCGTATTCGGTAATAAATACTTTGGGCAAAATGCCGAATGACACCGAAGCATAAATAAAAGTGCCGATGAGTAGTGCTGCCCAGGCTATCAAGAACAATCGCGCTGGTCGGTAGCCTTTTCTGATTGCAATAAATGCCATCGTCAGTACAAAAATAATGCCGGGGAAAACGGTATAAGTTGTTACTTTCACGGCTGTTGCATAATCAATAAACAGCGACGCCGTTCCCATCAAGCTATAAAAGACGATAAAGCCAGTCGCAATCCGATTTGCAATGGGCGACATCTCTTTCATATTCAAAAACAAGCGAGCGAACTGATGCATTGCCAGCTGCGAAAAACACATCGATAGTGGAATGGCATGATTGGCGAGCCAAGGATTATTGGGCCATAAATATTCAAAAGCCAGTCCATTCAAACAAAATAAAACCAGCCCAAAACCACTGATATGCATCATGTACCAAAAGTGATTTTGATCGCGCAAAATAAGCCAGAGAATCAGGTTGTAGCAAAAAAGTGCAAATAATATTCCGTTATAAATGCCGATGCCAAATTGTGCGTCGCGCTCCATCTCGGCAAACGCACTTGCGGTATAAACTGCCAGTGGGGCTTGAATTGAGCTTTTACTGGACGTGCTGACGAGTAATTCAACCTGAGTTTTTTGCGGTAAATCAATCCAGAAATTAGGTTGCCGATAACGTATGGCGCGTGCCGAAAACGGCTGCATATCACCCGAGGTCAAGTGTTCAATATGGTTGTCGGGATAACGCAGATAAACATCAACATAGTCGAGCAGTGGGTATTGCAATACCAATAGCCAACGCTGTTCAGTGCTGTCTTGATTAAACAGGTAGGTATGAAACCAATAAGTGCCTTTGCTAAAACCAAAAGTGGCATTGCCGTTGGGCAGTGCTTTGAATTTACCGGCTTTGGCCATATCGAATATTTGCGTCTTGTCGATTTGGCCATCGGGATCATGGAAGTATTTAACGTAAGGCGACAGCTCGGTTTTACTCCGGCCGGCTTCCATCACGGCCACATTGTTTTGCGCTGCTGCCCAATCAGAAAGCAGTAGTAGCGCTAAAAAAATAAATAATGGCTTGAAATAACGAAACATGGTGCCGACGATTCTCCCCAGAACGCCATCACATTATGACGTGAGCAAGATTTTGTCACTCATTAAGCGTGCATGTGTTTGACAATGTATTAACGCGCTATTACACTAGCGGCATGAAAAAGCGTGATATCACCCCTGAAGTGCCGCTAAAACAAGGCCTTGAAGCCTTGGCGCAGGCTTTTGCGGCCCTGAAAACCCCGTCGGATATCAAGGCATTCCTGCAAGATTTATGCACTCCGGCCGAAATGGAAGCCTTGGTTGATCGCTGGCAAGTGGTGCCTTATGTCATCAGCGAAATGCCTTATCGCGAAATTCACGAACATACCGGCGTTAGCGTGACTACTATTGGTCGCGTTGCGCGCACATTAAATACTGGCGCGGGCGGATATCAAGCGGCTGCCAAGCGCCTCGGCATCACAAAAACAAATCACTAATTATTAAACTGGAATTTGTCATGCGCTCGCACGACCGTTTACGTATTGCTATTCAAAAATCTGGCCGCTTATCAGATCCCGCGCGTGATTTACTCACGCGTGCCGGTCTGCAATTTCGTGAAAGCCGGGACCGCCTTTTCTGCTATGGCGAATCATTACCGATCGATTTATTACTGGTGCGTGATGATGATATTCCCAGCCTGATCGCCGAAGGCGTTTGTGACCTAGGTGTTGTGGGCCAGAATGTATTGGAAGAGCAAGCCGCCGAGCGAGCAGCGCAGGGCTTGGAAGATGCCTTCAAAATCATTAAGCCACTCGGGTTTGGCCGCTGTCGTTTGTCAGTCGCGGTCCCCAGCGAGTGGGACGGTGCTGATTTGTCGCGCTTGAATGGCACGCGTATTGCGACTAGCTACCCCAATTTATTGAAACAATGGATTGCCGAACAAAAACTCGATGCCGAAGCGGTGCTTTTGTCCGGTTCGGTCGAGATTGCGCCGCGGCTAGGCAAAGCCGAAGCGATATGTGATTTAGTTTCTTCCGGCGCCACTTTGGTCGCCAATCAATTAAAAGAAATCGCCGTGATTTTGCAAAGCGAAGCCGTCTTGGCTGGACCGGCTAAACCTTTTGGTGATGAGCGCGCCGATTTGGCGGCCATGTTATTGCGCCGTCTTGAAGGCGTGCTCAGCCTGCGTGCGAGCAAGCTGGTTTTATTCCAGAGCCGACGTTTGGTATTGCCCGAATTGATGAAATTATTGCCCGATGCCGAATTGCCAACGGTCATGAGCCTTGAAGGTCGCTCCGAAGAAGTTGGCGTGCAGGTACTTTGCCGCAGCGCCATGACCTGGCAGCGTCTTGAAGACATGAAACGTGCAGGCGCTTCCAATTTACTGGTATTGCCGGTGGAGCAAATGCTGGCATGAAAACTTTTATCTGGAATCAATGCAGTGACGTGCTTAAGCAAGAGCTATTGCAACGACCGCTGCAAACAACGCAAAAAGAGTTGGCAGAAAACGTCGCCCGCATTATCGAACAAGTAAAAGCCGATGGTGATAATGCACTAAGAGCCTTAACGCGTCGTTTTGATGGGATAGAACTTGCCTCGTTTCAAGTAAGCGAGGATGAATTCAAGCGCGCCGAAGAAAGTATTAGCGAGGAATTAAAACAAGCCATGCGTGATGCCAAACAGCGTTTGCAGTTGTGGCATGAAGCAGGCAAGCCAAACGAATTTGAAATCGACACCGCTGAAGGTGTGCGTTGCGGTCGAATTTTGCGCGCTATCAATACCGTCGGGCTATATGTGCCCGCAGGAACCGCGCCTTTGCCATCAACGGCATTAATGTTGGGCGTTCCGGCAGCTATTGCAGCTTGCGAGCAAGTGGTTTTATGCACGCCGGTTCGCAGCAATGGCGAAGCCGATCCGGCTGTTTTAGTCGCAGCAAAATTATGTGGCATTACCAAAGTGTTCAAGATCGGTGGCGCGCAAGCCATCGCCGCAATGGCTTTTGGTACTGAAACTGTTCCCGCTTGCGATAAAATTTTTGGCCCGGGCAATAGTTATGTCACCCAGGCCAAACAGCAAGTGTCGATGCTGCCTGGTGGTCCAGCCATCGATATGCCTGCTGGTCCATCGGAAGTATTGGTAATCGCCGATGCCGGTGCGAATCCGGTATTTGTCGCTTCGGATTTATTGTCACAAGCCGAGCACGGTTCAGATTCGCAGGTTATCTTGTTAAGCGATAGCGCCGGATTTATTGGAAGCGTTGGCATTGAAGTACAAAAACAACTGGCAAAATTATCGCGTGAAGCGATTGCAGAAAAAGCTTTGCTCAATTCGCGTTTGATTGAGGTTGATAGCATTGAAGCCGCCATCAAGATTAGCAATTCCTACGCGCCGGAACATTTGATTTTGGCTTTACGTAATCCACAGAAATTTTTATCGCAGGTGAAATCGGCAGGCTCCGTGTTTCTGGGTGATTTCGCCCCGGAATCTCTGGGCGATTATTGCTCCGGTACCAATCACGTATTGCCGACCAATGGTGCCGCGCGTGCCTACAGCGGCGTTAGCGTTGCCAGCTTTCAAAAAAGCATCAGTATCCAAGCTGTCACTCAAGCTGGCCTGAATACCATCGGTCCATGCGCTGTCACACTGGCTAATGCCGAGGGCCTGCAGGCACATGCCAATGCAGTGTTGCTGAGGATGAGTGTGTCATGAGCGTGCTCGATTTAGTTCGCGAAGACTTGCGTGATTTTGCCGGCTACGCTTCAGCTCGTCGGGCCAATGTCACCGGTAATATCTGGTTGAATGCCAATGAATCACCGTGGCCCAATGATGCGGATCAAGGTTTGAAATTGAATCGTTATCCCGAACCACAGCCGCAGCAATTGGTAAAACGCTTAGCTGAAATCTATGAAATTGATTCATCGAAATTAATGATCACTCGCGGCAGTGACGAAGGCATTGATTTATTAGTACGAGCATTTTGCAAAGCGGGACAGGATGGAATTTTGATCGCTCCGCCAACTTTCGGGATGTATGCCGTGTGTGCTCGCGTGCAAAATGCCAAGGTATTTGAACTGCCTTTAATCGATGAAGCAACACAGTGGCGATATGATGTTTCAGCGGCATTGGAAAAAATTCGAGATGAGCCTGTCAAATTGGTTTTCGTTTGCACCCCTGCAAATCCAACCGGCCAATCTATTTCGCTGGACGAGATTCGTCAGTTAGCCAATGCATGCATCGGCAAAGCAGTCCTCGTCGTGGATGAGGCTTATGCCGAGTTCAATGAAACGCCGTCGGCCATCCGCTTGTTAACAGAGTTTGAAAATATAGTGGTGCTGCGGACCTTGTCGAAGGCCTATGCATTGGCCGCCGCCCGGGTTGGAATCGTCATGGCACAGCCGACTATCATTCAAGTTTTAAAAAACATATGCGCACCGTATCCCGTGCCAACACCCTGCGCAGTGCAGGCATTGGCAGGGCTTTCAATACAGAATGTTGCAACAGCCACTCAACGTGCCCGGATTTCAATATCAGAACGAAATCGGATTTATTTAAAACTGCAAGAGTTGAAGGCTGTCAAAAAAGTGTATGCATCGCAGGGTAATTATCTGTTGGCACGTTTTCATGATGCCGAGAAAGTTTTCAAGACTTGCTTGTCGGCAGGCGTTGTCATACGTGATATGCGGGCCAATGCGGTTTTATCCGATGCATTGAGAATATCGATAGGAACCCCGGATGAAAACAATGCCATGCTAAAAGCGCTGGAGAGTTTGTCATGAGCAAGATTTTATTTATTGATCGTGATGGCGTCTTGATAGAAGAACCGGCGGATGAACAGATTGATACTTTTGAGAAATTTCGTCTGGTTGAAGGCGTTATTCCGGCCCTGATAAAATGCCGTGATGCTGGTTTTGAGTTTGTCATGGTGTCCAACCAGGACGGACTTGGAACCGCGACTTTTCCGAGGGCACAATTTGAAGGCCCGCAGCAATTGCTATTACAGATTCTTGCTTCGCAGGGAATTGTATTTCGCGAAATTCTGATTGACCCCACAAGGCCAGAAGAAAATTCACCCAATCGTAAACCCGGTATTGGCATGGTGATGCATTACTTGCGTGATCGTTCAATC
>JAYSXB010000206.1:0-9284 GCA_043717775.1 Arenimonas sp. | reverse complement strand
CGGTAGCGGTTTTGCTGCGCGTTGATTTTTTGAGTTTTGCCATGAGAAATTCCCTCCGAAAGGCTTTATGTGTTGCGGATTTTTCACGCTATGTCTAGAGCTTTCACACCATTCATCAACGTGGAATATTGGGTAGGAGCGGCGGAAGCCGCGAACTGGCCTGCGGCATTGTTTATGGGTTAACGCATTTGCATGGAATGTTCAATATCGTCCAGTGCCCGTCGCAAACGCGCAGTAGTCTCGGTTTGTCGAATCGGTTTTTGTAGACCATGCATGATGGAACTGGATTTTGCGTTTAATACTTCATCGCGCAATTTCAAGCCGTGTTTGGCCAGTATTGGCGCCAGTTCTGGCTTGCGTTTGCGCAAATCCCGCAGCGTGCTTTGATAGGCATGTTCGCACACGCGTTGGCGCGAACTAAAGCTGAAAACATTGGTAAAAAACATCTCGCCATCGTCGTCATTAGGCTCGAAAACCATTTGATCAACGGTCGGGTATTGCTGAGCATATTTTGCCAATCCCACTTGCATGCGCGATTGCAGCAAGGTACGGAAAGTTTGCGACAGCACGACAGGAAGCCCGCCTTCGGCTAGTTTTTTCATGCCTTCGGGTTGTGATTTTGCGTTCGTGGCATTGAAAGGTACGAATGGATTGATGCCGATCATCAAGTCGATACCATGGTCCAGCACTACCGAGGCATGCATGGTGCGACGCAGCGCGCCATCAACAAAATGATGACCACGAATATCGACCGGTGAATACAAACCGGGCAAGGCGGCACTGGCTTGAATGGCTTGCGATATGGGAATGTCGTCCCATTTCGGACCGCCAAAGCGAACGGCTTCACCGCTGTCTAAATCGACCGCAACGACATAAAGCTTACGATCAAGTTTGCGAAAATCATTACTGCGCCCGTGCATGGTGAAAATAGTACGCAAAAAAGTCTCGATTTCCCGGTTATTAAACAGACCGGTCGGAATGGCACTACTAAAACGGCCAATAACATCGCTGAGTTTTGAACCGGTCGGGTCGGTCAGAACATCCCGCCACCAATCGAAAAAGATAGCGGGAATGGAAATGGCGCGTTCTAAATACTCGGCAAAAGCTGGTTGCAGGAAAATTTCCGGGCGAAAACTGATGTCTTTACTGTCACCAGTAATGAAAATGCGGCAAATTTCAGCAGTACTCAAGCGATTTGCCAAACCAGCGGCTAAAAATGCACCAGAACTCACACCGACGTAAACATCCAGTCGAGTCAGGTCCAATCCTTCAATGGCAGCGTCGAGCGCGCGCAATGCACCGAGCTCGTACATGCCGCCAATAGGGCCGCCGCCGGCAATGGCCAAACCAATACGACCATGGCTGTTGGGAGTGTTTTTTGCGGGTTGGAGTACGAGCATGACAATAAAGTCTGACGGGAAACCGGTAGGATTGTAGCCTGCGCAGTCTGCGAAACAAGGAAGCGTTTCACGAAATTTTATGACCCAAGCCCTTAGACATGCACTAGCAAAGCGTTTGAACTGGCAAAAGCGCATGAATAATCCGGCTCTGGAGCCGCGCTTAAGCTTGCCCAGCCTAGGCCCTCTGCGCCGTTGGCAGTCCGAACGGCTGCGGATGAGCTTTACCGAAATTCTCTTAGACCCAAAAATGCGACCAGCCGGCGAGTTTTTTTTGGCCGATTTATACGCCGATAAAGATTTCTCGGCGCGTGACCGTGATGCCGCCAAAATATTACCGATGATGGCAAGAATTCTGCCGCAGACTTTACTGCAAGCGGCCGTCGATACGATTGAACTTGCCGTCGTCAGCCATGCCTTTGATTTGGCGATGGCACAGGCCATTAAGCTCAACAAAAAAGGTGAGGTTGATCTTAGTCATTATGTTGATGCCTATCGCGAAGTAGGTTGTCCGCGCCTGCGTCGTCACCAGATTGACCTGATTATTCGGGTTGGAAAAAACCTGGATGCTGCAGTGCAGAAACACGGGGTTTATAAATTACTCAAAGCATCGCGAACACCAGCCCGTCTGGCCGGTTTGCAGGAATTACAGGGCTTTTTGGAACGCGGTTTTGAATCCTTCGCTCAATTGGACGGCGCCGATGAATTTTTGGAATTGGTAGCAAACAGCGAATATCAAATTTCAAAACGTCTGTTTGCCGGGCACAATAATCCTTTTGCCGACTGATTGTTACTTGAATTCGTCGTCCAGGTAGCGATGAATTTCTTTCTCGACCGAAGCTCTGATCATCATCAACATAAAGCTCAAATTGACCGATACATGAACTTCTTTGGCGCTCACGGCGATATGGCCATCGACGCCAGAACGACTAAAGTTGAGCGTGTTTCCGTCCCATTCGTATTCAACATCGAATTTGTCGGCAATGTGTTTAGCCACCCGTTCAACCGATTTTTTTGCTTCTTTCACAGGCTTGCTGTGGCTGCGCTGAATATCAATACTGGCCATAAACTCATACTTGAAAAGGATTCGTCCTATTCTGCGGAGTTTTTTCGTTTTAACAAGAGCTGAGTCTGTTATCCGTTCGTGGCCATTTTAATAAAAGCCACCGGTTCCAGACACGACAAGGCGCCAGGGGAGAATCACCACAACCATCAAGGCTTGTGTAGGCTGGATATGGGGGAATTATTTTTCGCTGGTAACGCGGTTTTGTGACCTAGGTGGCTTATTAGAAGTGGCCCCCAAGATTGTGTTAAATTTGCCATCTAGAAGGAGACCCTATGCAGCTCAGCTTCCCCAATGGTGAACATCGCGAGATCAATTTTGAAGCAGGTGAAGTGACCATTGGTTCGCGGCCGGACATGTTGGTGAGCTTGCCTGAAAGTGGCCTGGCCGCCCATCACGCCAGCATTATTGCCGATCGTCGTGGTGTATGGCTTAAGCTCTTGCCCAATAGCCAGGCGATCCATTTGAATGGCAGGCCTGTCAAACAATTAGCAATGTTGCGCGTAGGCGATCTGCTTTGTTTTGATCAAACCAGAATTTTGTTGCGTGATACCGATGCAAAAGCCATTAACCGAAATATCCCAGAAAATGGCCCGCTTACCCTAAACGAAACCCAGCAAGTCAGTGCCGCACGGGTATTGTTGCGCGGCTTAAGCGGCCAACATTTCGGCCGGATTTACGGTTTGGTGAATCCACAATTATTGGGTTCCGGCGCCAATGCCGATATTGCGATAGAAGATGACTCGGTGGCAGAAAAACATGCGCAAATCGAATTGCATGGCGACAAAGTGGTATTGCGAGCGATGAGCCCGGAGGCGATAACGCAAGTGAACGGCATTGCCGTGACCGATGCATTACTGTCGCCAGGCGATCAAATTGCGATCGAGCAATCGCGTTTTATGCTCGAAGCACCAGGTTTGCCATTAAGAGGCCGTGATATTGCTGTACCCTCTGGCACCGTAACGCATACGCAAACTATTCAAACGGTGAAAGCTAAAATTCCGACGGAATTTAATGCCGGTAGTGCCGCTAATTCCGATGAAGTCGAAAACACCCAGCAAAGTCCGCAAGACACCAATTCTTTGTGGTGGTTAATAGCGGCGGCAGCCATTTTGGCCGCGTCCTTAACGGCCTTGTTAGTCTATGCCCCGCGCGGAGGGCTTTGACCGGCATCAGGCATTGTTGGCCTGATGCGTTCAAGGTAAACCATGCATCTGATTGATGCCTTCAAAACTTCTACCAGTCCGGTCGGCATTCTTAATGCAAACGATGGCGCTTTTATGGAGGCCAACCCGGCCTTCATCAGAGTCTTTGGCTACGGTCTTGATCGATTGGTCGGTTTTACGCCAATAGAAGTCGGGCTATGGAATGATCTGGAATTCCGTGCCAAGTCTTGGGCTATGTTACGGACCGATAAAAGAATCGTCGAGCTTTTTGCCGCTATTCGTTGTGCCGACCATTCGGTCAAAGATTATTTGTTGAATGCCGAATACATTGAATACAACGGCGCCGTTTGCATTTTATTTCTGCTGCATCCACTTCAGGAAAATACCGAGGCACCACTTGACGATATTTCCGACCAGTTTTATCGGTCGCTTTATCTGACCGCAACCGAAGGGCTTTATCGGGCTTTGCCTACGGGCGGTTTCATCGAGGCCAATCCCGCGCTGGCGAGAATATTTGGTTACGATAATCCGAAAGATTTTTTAACGAAAAATGCCGATAGCATGCGTTCCATTTATGTCGAACCAGACCGCATCGACGAAATTTATGCAGACTTAAAACGGAATGGCCGTGCCACCAATGTTCGCTTGCAGGTCTATCGCAAAGACGGCAGTAAAATCTGGATTAACGAAAACGTCCGTAATATTTCTAACGACGACGGCCTGCTGATATTTCAGGAAGGCTCGATTACCGATATTACCCAGCAAGTAGAAGCCGAGAATGTTCTGAGGCAGTCCCAGGCGCTTTATCAGGCCTTGCTTGAGCATAGTCGTGACGGCGTTTATTTGATTCAACAAGGTATTTTGAAATTCGCCAATCACGCGTTGGCCGACGCATTAGGTTATGTACTCGATGAGTTGGTTGGAACCCAGTACATGAGCTTGATTGCTTCCGAAGATGCCGAAGGTCAGCAAATACGCAAAGCAGAACGTGAAAGTGGATATCGCGGCTTGCAGATCTATGAAATTCATTTGCAGCATAAAAATGGTTCCCAGCGTTTGTTTGAAGTACGCGCCGCCGCCGTTGATTATCAAGGTGCTATTGCATCCACCGGCACCATGCGCGATGTCACCGAAGAGCGCGGCTACATGACAATATTGAAAGAAGCCGAACGGCGTTATCGCGAATTATTTGAAAACGCGCCGAGTGGTCTTTTTGAAAGCGGCCTGGATGGTTCGGTTATCAGTGCCAATCCGATGATGGCAAAAATGATGAAGTACAAAAGCGTTGAAGAGCTCAAGCAGCGCGTCAAAAATACCCTTGAAGTCTATGCCGATCCTGCTGAACGCGAATATCTAGTCAATCTGGGCAAAACCCAAGGTGGTTTCAGCGAGCACGTTACCCAGCTATTAGACAGCAATGGTGAGCGTCGCTGGATAAGTGCCAGTGTGCGTTTGATCCGCGATGAGCACGGTAATCCAAGTAGTTTTGCCGGCTCATTGGTCGATGTTGATGAGCGCCAACGCATGCAGCAAGCACTGCTAAGTTCAGAAAGTAAATACCGCACCCTGGTAGAACATAGTCAGGTTGGTGTTTTTATCTTGAAAGAATTGGAATTGGTTTATTGCAATCAAACTTTGCTGACGATGACCGGTTACGAAGAACACGAAATTATTGGAAGACAAATTCTTGATTTCATCGCACCCGAGGACATTGAAGGTACTTTAGTACGATTCAACCGTCTGCAAATGGGCGAGTCGATTGAGCGCGAATACGATCTTGGTCTGATTCGCAAGGACGGCCAACGCTTGTTTATCCATACCAGTATTGGCGAAGTCATGCTGGACGGCGAGCGTCACCGCAGCGGCACTATGCTCGATGTTACCAAGCAACGTGAAGCTGAGCGCAAGCTGCGTTTTCATGCGACCCACGATGCGCTCACAGGCTTGCCGAACCGGATGTATTTCACCTTGCAATTGGCCGATAGAATCCGTTCCGCTATTGCATCAGAAAATTATGACTACGCAATTTTGTTTCTGGATCTGGATGGCTTTAAATGGGTGAACGACAGCCTTGGCCATAATGCCGGCGACCGTTTATTAATCGAAATTTCACGTCGTCTGGAAAGCCAATTGCGTGGCCTTTGTACCATCGCCCGTTATGGCGGCGATGAGTTCACTTTATTGCCCTTGGGTGATTGCGACGAGGCCCAGGTAAGCCAGTTGGCGCGGCTGGTTTTGCGGGTGTTCGAGCAGCCCTTCGATGTGGGCGGACAAATGGTGTTTTCTAAAGCCAGTATTGGCGTTGTGGTGGGTCGTGATGAATACCTGACCCCCGACCAGTTAATTCGCGATGCCGACACCGCGATGTATCGTGCCAAGGCCGCCGGTAAATCGGCTTTCGTTATTTTTGATGATCGCATGCACCAGCAAGCAAAGCAGCGCTTTGAACTTGAAAATGATTTTCGGACTGCCTTTGAACGCAATGAGTTTGTCCTGCACTTTCAACCGATCATGCATTTGCAAAGTGGTGAAGTGCTTGGCGCCGAAGCGCTCGTTCGCTGGCAACACCCGACTCGTGGCCTGTTAATGCCAGTTGATTTTCTTAGCATGGCCGAAGAAACCGGACTGATCGCCGAATTGGATACCTGGGTAATGCGAAACGCGGCGTATTACTTGTCGCAATGGCGTAAACAATTTCCCCAACATCACGAATTATTTGTCAACGTGAATGTTGATGAAAAACAACTCACTTCGTCCGAGATTCTTGAAGAAGTTCAGATGGTGCTTGAGCGATTTAACTTGCCACCAAGTACGCTGCGCCTGGAAGTGACCGAAACCGTATTTCGAGAAGGTCGCGGCATGGCAGAAGAGCGCTTGCTGGATCTGAAAAAACTTGGGGTGGGTTTAGTGGTCGATGATTTCGGTACTGGCTATTCCTCACTAGAATCATTTGCAGCATCGGCTTTTGACGCGCTAAAAATCGATCAGGTATTTATTCGCGACCTCGAAAGTAATCATCGTCATCGCGCTATCGTCAAAACAATTATTGGTTTTGCCAAAGACTTGGGTTTGCTATTAACCGCTGAAGGCATCGAAACCCTTGGTCAGCGTGAATTATTACTGGAAATGGGTTGCGAAATAGGTCAAGGCTACTGGTATGACAGGCCATTGACTGCAGAGGATTTCGAGCAAAGGCTCTACAAAACGTTTGAAATTAAGCCCTGAAATGGGGTGTTAGCGCGATTGCCAGCATGATAGTGTTCGCTTGTTACTTATCTTTCGCATTCCTTTTATTGGTGATCATTTATGTCGCGCGCGTTTAATTTTAGTGCTGGCCCGGCCGCACTGCCTGAAGCTGTATTACGTCAAGTTCAATCGGAATTGCTCGAGTATAAAAACGAGCGCGCATCGCTGATGGAATTAAGCCATCGCGGTCAGGCGTTTATCGATTGTGCTGCTCAAGCCGAGCGTGATCTGCGTGATTTAATGGGCATTAGCGACGATTATGCCGTGCTGTTTTTGCAAGGCGGCGCCACCACGCTGTCGGCAATGCTGCCGTTGAATCTAACGCGCCCCGAACAAACCGTCGATTTTATTTTGACCGGCCATTGGGGTGAAAAAGCGCTCGAAAATATGAAGCCATCGGTGAACGTAAATGTTGCCGCTAGTGCCAAAGACACCACCTATCGCTCCATTCCTGCGCGTGACACCTGGCAGCTCACCAAAGATGCCGCCTTCGTGCACTACACCCCGAATGAAACCATTCACGGCGTCGAATTTCACAATACTCCGGACGTTAATGGCGTGCCATTGGTGGCCGATTTTTCCTCGAATATTTTGTCGCGCCCAGTCGATGTTTCAAAATTCGGCGTGATCTATGCTGGCGCCCAGAAAAATCTCGGTCCTGCTGGCGTGACCATTGTGATTGTTCGCAAAGACTTGCTCGGCAAACATGGCCGCAACTTGCCGCCTATCTTTGAATTGCAAAATCAGGTCAAAAACGACTCGATGTTCAACACGCCAACCACATTCTCCTGGTATGTGCTGGGTCTTGTGCTGCAGTGGCTGAAAGAGCAGGGCGGTGCTACGGCAATGGAAAAACAGAATGCCGAAAAAGCCCGTATTCTCTATGCAGCAGTCGATGGCTCGAGTGGTTTTTATAGCAACCCCATTGAGACTAATGCCCGTTCGTGGATGAATATTCCTTTTGTGCTGGCAAATGCTGAACTGGATAAGGCATTCCTGAAAGAAGCCGAAGCTGCCGGTTTGCTCGGTCTTAAAGGTCATCGTGCCTTGGGTGGTATGCGAGCATCGATCTACAATGCCATTCCGGTAAAAGGCGTGCAGGCGTTGGTAGATTTCATGCAAGACTTTGCCAAACGCAACGGATAATTAATTGCAGTCACCCCGGCGCAGCCGGGGCCCAGAAGCCTGATGAAGACTCGAAATGGCAACTAAAAAAACACCCACTAAAAAAGTCGCAAAGAAAGCGATTAAAAAAGCGTCCGCCACCAAAGTCGAAAAATCAGTTTCGGCCTCGTCTCCTGCCTTGAACGAGGTGCGTCAGCGCATCGATAGTATCGATTTGCAAATTCAGGACTTAATCGCCGACCGCGCAAAAATGGCGCAGCAAGTGGGCAAAGCGAAAGGCCCCTTGAAAGCAGCCATTGATTACTATCGCCCGGAACGCGAAGCGCAGGTGTTGCGTAAAGTGCTGGATCGTAATTCCGGACCCTTGGCCGATGAAGTATTGGTCCGCTTGTTTCGTGAAATAATGTCGGCCTGTTTGGCGCAGCAAGAGCCGCTAAAAGTCGGCTTCCTGGGGCCAGAAGGAACCTTTTCGCAACAAGCCATGTTCAAGCACTTCGGACATTCCGCACACGGCTTGCCATTGGCGAGTATCGAAGAAGTGTTTGAAGAAGTTGAAGCGGGTAATGCCGATTTTGGCGTGGTGCCGGTCGAAAATTCCGGACAGGGCACGATTCAATCAACGCTCGATATGTTTTTGACATCGGGCATTAAAATTTGCGGTGAAGTGGAATTGCGTGTGCATCAACATTTGCTTTCGCGCACCGGCCAGCTTAATGAAATCGAGCGAGTTTATTCGCATCCGCAATCATTAGCGCAATGCAAAGCTTGGTTACGTCAGCATCTGCCGAAAGCCGAAAAAATTCCGGTCGCCAGTAATGCCGAAGCTGCCCGTCGAGCCCGTAGCGCCGATGATGCTGCCGCGATTGCCGGTGAATCTGCCGGTCATGTCTATGGCTTGAAAGTAGTGGCGGGCCCGATTGAAGATCGCCAGGACAATACCACTCGCTTTTTGATACTAGGCCGGGAATTATTTTCGCCTTGCGGTCATGATCGAACGTCGTTATTGGTCTATGTCAACGACGAACCCGGCGCGCTCTACAACGTGCTCAGCCCGTTTGCGAAATACGGCGTTAGTATGAATCGAATTGAGTCGCGTCCTGCCCACACCGGCCGTTGGCAATACGCGTTTTTTATTGATGTGAATGGCCATGTTGCCGATGACAAAGTCGGCCGCGCTTTATCGGAATTGGGTAAATATGCTGCCATGATAAAAGTCCTCGGTTCATACCCCGTGGCCTTGGTTTGATAGAATTTAACTCGTAGGGGCGCCTGCTTGCTGCGCCCATT
>JAYSXB010000205.1:0-1378 GCA_043717775.1 Arenimonas sp. | reverse complement strand
GGCGGCAAAGTCGCGCTGTTCGATATCAATGATGAAAAATCCAGTGCCGCATTGGCGGAACTAGGTGCTGCCAATGCGTTTTACTTTCGCACCGATGTTGCCGATGAAGCCCAAGTCGAAACCAATATCATTGCAGCGAAAGAAAAACTCGGCGGCTTGAATGCCGCCATTAATTGCGCAGGGATTCTTGGTGCCGGTCGTGTGCTAGGCAAAGAAGTACCGATGCCTTTAAAACAATTTTCTACCACCGTGATGGTGAACCTGGTCGGCAGTTTCAATATTGCAAAGGCAGCCGCCAATCATATGCAACATAACGATGAGCAGGCCGATAAAGAACGCGGGGTTATTATCAATACTGCTTCGGTCGCGGCGTATGAGGGCCAAATTGGTCAAGCCGCGTATGCGGCATCCAAGGCCGGTGTTGTTGGTATGACGCTGCCGATGGCACGTGAACTGGCCCGCTTTGGTATTCGCGTCATGACAATTGCTCCGGGTATTTTCTGGACCCCGATGGTGGATGGCATGCCACCAGCAGTTCAAGAATCTTTAAGTGCATCAATTCCATTTCCATCGCGTCTGGGTAAATCGGAGGAGTTCGCGGAGCTTGTCGGTTTTATTTTGCAAAATACCTATTTGAATGGTGAAACTATTCGTTTGGATGGAGCGGTAAGATTGGCGTCCAAATAAAACCGGATATTACAATTCAAATCACCATCTATCGCGCCTAAAGGTGCTCCTACAAAAACTCAAAGAAAACTTATGAAAGCTTACGACATCAAAAAAGGCAATGTGGTCGAACACAATAAAGTGGTTTATCAAATCCGCGATATCGAGCGCAGTTCACCGCAAGGCCGTGGTGGTAATATGACTTTTCGCTTCATTATGTACAGCGTCCCTGGCGGCCAGAAACTGGACTTAAGTCTGAAGTCAGAAGATGAATTAAGCGAAGTCGATTTGCTGCGTCGCGAAGCCAATTATTCTTATATGGACGGCGATGATTTTGTGTTTCTCGATAAGGAAGATTACACGCCCTACACCCTCAGCCCGGCAACGCTGGGCGATGCCAAAGGCTATATCACCGAAGGTCTTGAAGATTGCTACGTGCAGCTGATTGATGACCAAGCCATTGGCCTGCAATTGCCGGCCAATGTCGTGCTTGAAGTCATTGAAACACCGCCAGAATTAAAAGGCGGCACCGCAACCAAACGGCCTAAACCTGCAAAGCTAAGCACCGGTATTGAAATCATGGTGCCGGAATATATTGCCACTGGTGAAAAAATTTATGTCAGCACCTTGACCGGTGAATTTGGTGGTCGGGTAGAAACCAAAACTTTTTAAACGCCATAGTTAGGATTTATACCCATCAATAAGAAAACCG